>CAZEIB010000004.1:0-4179 GCA_964511785.1 uncultured Oscillospiraceae bacterium | reverse complement strand
AAAGTTCAAACTTTTCTTTTACAGCATCTTTAATAGCAGCAACACCAGGACCTAAAAGTTTTCTTGGGTCAAAGCCCTTACCTTTTAAGTCCTTTCCTTCTTCAATGTATTTACGGGTTGCCCCGGCAAAGGCTAATTGGCATTCAGTGTTAACGTTAATTTTGCTAACCCCTAGGCTAATCGCTTCTTGAATCATTTCTTCCGGAATGCCGGTACCACCATGTAGAACTAAAGGGATTTGATTGGTTACTTTTTGAATATCTGCTAAAGCTTTAAAATCAAGGCCTTTCCAGTTCTCCGGATAAATCCCATGGATGTTGCCAATACCTGCAGCTAAAAAGTCAATTCCTTGCTCGGCAATAATACGACATTCTTCAGGATCTGCAATTTCTCCTGTACCAACAACCCCATCTTCTTCGCCGCCAATAGAGCCAACTTCAGCTTCAATAGAGAGACCGGCTTTATGGGCCAGTTCAACTAACTCTTTGGTTTTAGCTACGTTTTCGTCAAAGGGATAGTGGCTACCGTCAAACATAACAGAAGTAAACCCGGCTTGAATGCAAGCTTTTGCTCCTTCGTAAGAACCGTGGTCCAAATGAAGGGCAACAGGTACAGTAATATTTAAGCTTTTGTCTAAAGCTTTTACCAGGGCGGCAACCACTTCAAACCCTCCCATGTATTTAGCTGCCCCTTCAGAACAACCTAAAATAACAGGAGTATTGGTTTCTTGAGCCGTTTCCAAAGTGGCTTTAACCCATTCTAAATTATTAATATTAATATGGGCAACAGCATAGTGGCCATCTCTGGCTTTTAACAGCATATTTCTTGCATTAACTAACATTATTCATCCCTCCAAAACAATTAAACACTTTTTTATCAGTCTATACTAGTATACGATAGGAATTGCAATAGTGCAACGAAAAAAAGGAATTCCTTCATTTTCCCTTAGGGATATGGGCCTTTGCCCAGTTAAAAGTAAATTGCTGAGCAATGCCGCCATAAGGAAGAATTTCTTCAGGATAGCCTTTTGGGAAATAAAGTTCCATGGCTTTTTTCATCCAAACATCCATAGGTACAATGTTGTTTCTCCCTTGGGAAAAAAGAAGAATACAATCGGCTACTTTATTGCCCACACCATAAATTTGCTTTAAATACTCTCGTGCCTGTTGGTCGGGTAAAGTTTGTAAAACCTGTTCCTCAACAATAAAATCAGCAACTTTTTTTGCTGCATCTAATAGATATTTGCTGCGAAAGCCTGCTTTAAGAGGAGATAAATCTTCAAGGGATAAAGATGATAAGTCTTTAGCCGTTGGGTAGGAGTAGATGTTGTTAGCAATTTCTTTCCCAAAAGTTTTTCGTAAATTTTTTGCAATGGAAGTAATTCGGGGGATATGATTGTTTTGGCTAATGATAAAAGCAAGAAGGGTATCAAAAAACGGCTGCCTTAATACCCGTATTCCCGGAGAAAAAGCAATGTGTATATCTAAAGGAGAAAAGGCACCCAGTTGCAATTTAATATCATCATAATTAAGGTCTAAGGCAAAATAATACTGCCAAAAAAGATTATCCTCTTTTGAAAAGGAAGGAAAAGATATATTTTGTAAAAAAAGGGTTTCTTCTTTATAAAAAGCTATAACAGCTCTTTGCTCCGCTATACCTAAAAAATGGTCAGGACTTATTTCTTCCCAAGAAAAAGTTTGGCCGCAAAAAAGAGTTTCCCTTAAGGAAAAACCCGGGAGGGGATAAGCTAGCTGTTGATAGGCCATAAGTACCTCCTTAACAGTAAATTGAATACCCTATCATTATATCATGAAAAAAACGAGAAAAGAAAAGTGCTTGAAGAAAGAGGAAGTGAAATGGTATAATGGATGACGCAACAAAGGACGATAAAAAAGGAGGGACCATGGCACAATTTCTTGCATGTGTAATTACCCTTCCCTTAGCGGCTTATTTACTAAAAGATTATGGGGGTATTTATGCCTTAAATTATATGTACGCAGCTATTGCAGGGGGAATACTGGGGATTATACACCTTACAGTAAGGCCAATTTTAAAAACCTTGTTAAAGCTATTTAATTGGCTAACTTTAGGGTTGCTTTTTGTGCTGATAGATGGGGGAATAGTTCTTTTTTTAGGGCAGATAAAAGTGGAATATTTTCATATCTCCAATTTGCTTATTGCTGTAATCGTTGCGGTGATGATTTACGTTGTACGGTTATTACTTAAACTAATATTTGGATAAGGAGAAAAAAGATGATTGCATTAGCTTGTGACCATACTGGAATTGATTTAAAAGAAGAGATAAAAGGCCTTTTAGAGGAGATGGATTTATCTTACGAAGATTTTGGGGCTTTTGAAAAGATTTCTACTGATTATCCCCAATGGGGCTATAAGGCAGCTCAAGCTGTAGCCCAAGGACAATGTAAAAGAGGAATTCTAATTTGCGGTACAGGGGTAGGAATCGGTTTGGCTGCAAACAAGGTAGAAGGAATTCGTTGCGTTACCTGCTCCGACCCTTACTCTGCCCGAATGGGAAGACTTCATAATAACTGTAACATGATTTCTATTGGTGCCAGAGTGCTGGGAATAGACCTTGCGAAAATGATTATTAGAACTTTTTTGGAAACGGAATTTGAAGGTGGAAGACACCAAAGGCGAGTAGACCAATTAACCCAAATTGAAGAAAAAAGCTATGAAGGCTAAAATGAGCGGTGTAGTAAATGGAAAATAACGCTTATATTATGGAAACAGTAAAATTAGCAGGTAGAATTATTTTAGAAAATGGTGGCGAAACTTACCGGGCAGAAGATACAGTAGAACGCCTTGGTCAGGCTTTAGGCTGTGAGCAGGTAGATATATTTGCCATTCCCAGCGGTATGTTTATTACATTGCATTATGCAGATGGAACAGAGGGAACCACAATAAATCGTATTCGAAAGCGAACTACCAATCTTGAAAAAGTGGACATGGCCAACCATATAAGTAGACAGGTTGCTGCTAAAGAAATTAATGAAAAAGAAGCTTGGGAAAGGCTAAAAGCTATTCGCCATGGGGAAAATAAAAAAATGGCTAAAATTGTGCCTCTTGCTGCGGGCTTGGTATCTGCTGCCTTTTGCTTTTTGTTTGTAGGCACTGCTATAGATGCCCTTGTGGCTTTTGTTTGTGCTCTATTAACCCAGTGGGTGATTAAAGCCTTTGAACGCTATCAAATGCATCAGGTTGTTACCAATGTAATAGGTGGTTTTATTTGTACCATGATCCCCCTACTTTTTCATTATTTTACCGGTTTAGGTTTGGTGGATGCAATGGTGGCAGGAGGAATAATGCCCTTGGTCCCAGGGCTTGCTATGACCAATGCAGTGCAAGATTCTATGCGAGGAGATTTTATCTCAGGGGTTTTTCATGCAATCAATGCCTTGCTGATTGCCGCATTAATTGCTGCGGGGGCAATTGCCGCACAAAGTCTTTTTACATTACTAGGAGGGCTATAGCATGATAGGAGAGTTAATAAAAATAGCCCTAGCCAGTTTTTTTGCTACACTAGGTTATGGAATTGTGTTACAGGCCCCTAAACGATCCCTACTCTTTGGTTCTTTAATTGGAATGATAGGCTATATTATTTATTGGTTTTTATACCATTTAACTCCTTTAAATAAAGAAGCCATGTTCATTGCTTCGGCACTTGCTTCTACAATAGGGCAAGTGGCTGCCAGAAAAATTAAAATGCCGGTTACCATATTTTCTATTATGGCCATTATTCCTTTAGTACCCGGTATGGCGTTATATAGGGGAATGTCTTACTTAGGAGAAGGAATGGGAGAAATTGGTGGGAAAATATTATCCGGGGCTATGATAGAAATTTTGCTTATTGCCTTAGGTCTTGGGGTTGGTGGCTTTTTTGTAAGGGTATATTATGCCGTTAAAAGACGAAAGGAAAGAAGAAAAGCTTTGAGCTAATTTTGCTAATTTAATAGAAAATGGTAAAACAAATAGAAAAGAGCGTAAAAACTCTCAGACCGTCAAAGAACCCTTGCTTTACATGATTAAAAGCAAGGGTTTTTTGACGGTCTGAAGCAGGCTTGAATCTGCTTTTTAATGATATCTTCTTGTATGGCGTTTAGGGAGTTTAGTGCGCTTTTTAGGAATTTTGCCAATAAGGCGTAATAAACCTCGAATAAT
>CAZEIB010000003.1:2035-40287 GCA_964511785.1 uncultured Oscillospiraceae bacterium | reverse complement strand
GAAATCACCTATTCAAGTATTTCTACAAATGGTGCACTTGACTTGACAATTCAGCTATAAGAAGAATAAATAAGGCTGTAAAGGAAGAATATAAAGATTTAAAAGAGAAATAGATTGACAGGGAAAGAAAAACAGGATACAATATGAATATAAAACAAAAAATATTCACAGAAGAGGAGAAGAAGCATGACAAAAGCAACGAAAGGATCTAAAGGATTTTCCGAAGAGGAAAAAGACCTTCTTAGAAAAAAACTCTGCGAAGAATGTGAATACAGCTGGGCCTTATATGGCTATAAAAAAACCAGCATTGGAGAATTAACCAAAAAAGTAGGAATTTCCACAGGGGCTTTTTATATATTGTATAATTCTAAAGAAGAATTATTTTTTGATACCTTAGAAGGGGTTCAAAGAAGATTAAAGAGAACCATACGAGATATTATGAGAGAAAGCCCGGGAAAAGAAGGGTTCATCCAATCTATGAAATGGCAATTTGAAGAATACAGCAAATTTCCTTTTTTATACGATTTTGGAACTCCCGATTTTTTGTCCTTTGTAAACAGGCTGCCAAAGGCCAGAGTAGATAGCTTAAAGTTTGACAGTGAAGCTTTTTTTGATGAAGTCATACAAATGGGTCAGCTTCAATTAAAAATAGAAAGAGAAAAGGCCCATGCCCTTATTAGTACCTTATTATATACCGTTACCATTAAAGAACGGTTGGAATATGATCATTTTGAAATATTTGATTTTTTGTTAAAAGGAATGATTGATCAAATTTTTGTATAGGTAGTATGTAATAATGTAAAACATTTATAATAGAACTTTTTTCTTTATGAAAAAGGTTTGTTCCCTGTGTTCAAAATAAGTTAAAAGAAAGCATAAACAAAGGAAAAGAGGAGAATAATGGGAAAAATCATTAGTCAAGTTATTACTTTTTTAAAAAGCACTTCCCCTGTAACAATAGTTATTAACCTTGGCATAGGTATTATTGCTTTTATTATTGGTGTGATTTTACTTATGAAAAAAGATGGAAAAAGAATAGGAGGATGGATTTGCATGATTATTGCAGCGCTTACCCTTGTTAGTGCAATTGTAAACTGGATATTTTATACCTTACTATTTTAAAGGGCGCATATTGTTTGAATAAATACCAGGAGGAAATATGAAGAATACATTGGAAAACATTATGGATAAAAGTTGTGAAATGGTGAACAGGGTTCTTGGTACAAATATTTCTTTTCCCAAGCCGGGGAAAAAAGCTTGGAAAATCAGCGGGGTAATCAATGGACTTTTGGGGGTCTGTTTATTCGTTGGGGGGCTGGTTACTTCTTTAAAATGGCTTATCCCCTTGGGAGGGTTGGCCTTTATAGGAAGTATAATTAATTTTAATCATAGCAAAAAATAAGGTAGAGATTCTCTTAATCTCTACCTTATTTTCTGTTTTAGAGTGAAACTTTTCATATGTTAGTACAAGGAATAGGTTTTTTGGAAGAAATACCAGAGGGTTTTCTCTATTCTATTTATTTATGAGCTTTTTCTTATTTCGTAACCTCTTATTTATGCAATAGCCGGTTGTTATTGATTAGCTAATGATAAGCACTTTGTATTCATCATTCACATATTATAATCCTGCATCATCAACTCGCTCTACATAGCCACATATACGGCAGGTATATCTTCCATAGCATGGTCCCGGAATTCCATAGGGATAATTTGATGTATACTCCATATCGTGGTCACATTTATTGTAAATTTCGGTACGCATATCTGCATCAATTTTGCCGCAAACACTACAAGTATAACCAACCCATATATGATTTGTATCTTTGTTTTTTCCGCAAATGCGGCATGTACAATTATTCCAATCGTGCTCTTTATCACGTGTAATACCACAACCAACGCATTTACATCCATTCCATATATGTTGCTCAGCACGATATTTTCCACAGATATTACATTTACATCCATGCCATTCATGACCTTCGTCACGAGTTTCGCCGCAGATGCTGCATTTACATCCATTCCATGTATGGTTATCACGAGTATTACCACAAACAGTGCATTTGCAACCATTCCAAATATGACGATTTTCTCTAATTTTGCCACATTTTCTACAAATACATGCGTTCCGCTTATGTATAAAGCAAGGCACTTATATTCCCCCAGACACAAAAGAGTCACAAATATTAGCATATTGATAACCACATACTATCATAATTAATACCGTAAAACAATAACAAAGGAGGGATCTTTTAAGCAGAAACGTTAATAATTTTGAACAGCCGATAGACGGCAGCATAGACTAGGTACTGGCTGTGGATGCACAAAGGGCATATCAAACAAAGTTGCAGAGAACATAGGCACTGCAGCAGTAGAAGCTGGTATTGGAGCAATGGCAGCACTTTCTTTCTCAGGAACTAGTGTTTTTCCTTCCTCCTACTTACAATAATTCATTGGCTGAAAATGTCTTTGGTATTATCTAAACCCAATCTTTGAGAACAGAAAAGTCAATCAGCTTTTTTACCCTAATTTTTTAATAGATGAGTTTATTTATTTTTACAATTTTGAATGTATTCAAATAAAAGCAAACAGACAGCCTTATAAAAAAGATGTCTGTCTACGTAATGTATAGCTATTTTACCACTGGTGGTCTTTTTAAGGGTTTACTTTTTTTGAAATAGTGCATTTTTAAGGGAGTTTTTATGGTGAATTTCCCTTTACAATCTGCCCATATAAAAACTATAACATAGCTAAAAAATCTTGGTAAGTATAGGCATATTGTTTAGCTAAGGGCTTGTTGGTCATTTGCCCTTTAAAAGTATTTACTCCTGTGGCAATGGCAGGGTATTGTTTTACAGCTTTAACAAGGCCCAGATTGGCAATGTGTAACCCTGTGTCTAAAGTGGCGTTGGTTAAGGCCAAGGTAGAAGTCATGGGTACGGCTCCAGGCATATTGGTAACACAGTAGTGTATAACATCATCTACTACATAAGTAGGGTTTTCGTGGGTGGTAGGCCTAGAAGTTTCGGCACAACCCCCTTGGTCAATGGCAATATCTACAATCACACAGCCTTTTTTCATTTGCTTTAAATAATCCCGTTTAATAATTTTAGGGGCCTCTGCCCCTACTTGCAAGGCAGAACAAATAATTAAGTCGGCTTCTTTTATTACCTGCTCAATAGCCGTATCGGAACTATGGCGAGTTTGAATTTTAGAGCCGTATAAATCATCTAAATAAGCCAATTTATTTAAGTTTTTATCCATAATGGTAACCACTGCCCCAAAGTTAATGGCAGCTTTACAGGCGTTAGACCCTGCTACCCCTGCCCCTAAAATAAGAATATTGGCTTTTTGCACCCCGGTAACCCCGCCAAGCAAAATTCCCATGCCACCCATAGGGGCCTCTAAAAAACGGGCGCCAATTTGAATGCTGAGCCTACCGGCAATTTCACTCATAGGTTTTAAAAGGGGTAAATATCCGTTTTCATCTTGTAGGGTTTCATAGGCAATGGCTGTTACTTTTTTGTTGATCAGGGCTTTCGTAGCCGCTTTGTTGGCAGCTAAGTGAAGGTAAGCGTAAAGAATTTGGTTTTCTTGCATTAAATCAAATTCCTGTTCAAGGGGCTCTTTTACTTTAATCATCATCTGGCTTTTTTCCCAAACTTCTTTGGCCGTAGGGTAAATGGTGGCTCCCTTCACCTGATAAGATTCATCTGAAAAGCCGGAACCTAAACCTGCACCGGATTGAATATACACTTGATGACCGTTTTGTACATATTCGCTGGCATTTTCCGGGGTAATTCCTACCCGTAGTTCGTAATTGGTTAGCTCTTTTACACATCCAATAATCATAGCTTCAACCCCTTGTTTAAATAAATAGGCAACTTTAAAAGAAAGATAGTACCTATCATAACGAAAAAATTTCTATCTGTAAAGAAAAGGGATGAATGTAGGTAAAAAACTTATAAAAATCCTTTTTCTTTTAAAACCTTCATAGAAGACGGGTTGTAAAGCATTAGTCGATTTATTTTAAAAACCGGCTTTCCACCTAGTTTTGTATAGGGTAAAAAAAAGTTTTTATTTTTTGACAGAGGGAGGATGATATCCTTAATAGGGATAGATAAGGTTTTTCCAAAGGGATAGGTTTTGTATAGGTTCTCATTTGTAAAATAAACCTGTACATTTTGCTGAACCAATAGAAGGATAAAGGCCATAAAGGACATAGATAAAAGAAAAAAACAGGCAACAACATGGCCTAAAGACCAAGTGCGATAGCCGTCCATTAAAACCAGCATCAGAAAAACCCCCATGGTCACTTGTCCTAATAAACCTAAAGTGGCTAAGGAAGAAGGGAAAAAAAGGGTCAAATAGGAGTTCCTTTTTTTCTTTTCTTTGGTAAAAAAAGAAAAGCCCCAATAAATCAAAGTAAAAAAATGGTAAAAAACAGAGAAAAAAACACAAAAAGAATAACTTTTACTCATAAACCACCTCAAAGGAACAACTGGTATTTTAAGTATAAAGGCTTATGAGAAAAAGTAAAGAAGATAATTGATGATTTTTAAAGCTATTAAGGGCAATTGACAGGGCTGAGAGCCTTTACTATGATAAAGAAAATACTTTAACTTAACAACTCAGAATGCCACAAAGGAGTTTAGAATGAAAAACCGTCACCTAAATATATTTGAACATTACTCGCAAAAAGATACTTTACCAATTGAAAATAGTAACACAAGAAATTTAGGAATTGTACTTAATAGCGATAAGTTATGCTTGGATAGGTTTTTAGATTTGGTTTCAAAAAAGTGTAAAGAACAAAAGTCGACTATAGTCATTGAAAAACCTAAAAATGAAGATGATTTTTTTATCGATATTCAAGTTGCAATAAAAGAACTTGCTGAAAGAGGACTGGTTATTGAAAACCTCATTGGCGCTACCTTGACTACACAAGAAAGTATTTTTGAAGAGGAAAGTACAATTAAACCGGATAAGAACAATATCACAGATAAAGAATGGACAAAATCTTATTTTAGATGATTACATATCTCATATTAAAAATAGAGTACCTAAATTTTTTCCTGTACTTTCTTTCGCAAACCTACGAAGTGATGAACATGAGCATATAAAACGCAGAATTGAAAGATTTGCTCTTAACTCTGGGCTAGAGGTAATTACTAGAAATAAATCTTCTGATATTTCTTATTGGATGGTCTCAAACAAAAAGTCTTATATTCGGGAATATTCGTTTAAGCATTATGATGATGGTTTACTTTTAGAACTTTATCCTGGTAATAATAACAAACAAGGAGGGCACCTTTATAATAATAAATTAAGCATTTTACAACAGGACTCTATTGAAATATTAGATAAAACCTTTCCTCTATGTGTAAAACCTAACTTAAAAATTTCTGATTCATGGGGTGGATGGAAATATGACATTACGGTTGATACTACCGATAGGCAAGTTCTAAAAGAAATTTACTCAACTATTTGCGGAAAAAAATTAAGTAAAAACAACAATGTTCTTACTCAACAACTAATAGAATACGAAGAAATTTTATCAGTAAAAGATTTTATTAAGCATTTTTCTAATGCTTTTAAAAACTCAGATCATAACTATACTTTTCTTATTTCTATCACAATTGGTATTATGATTAAAGAATTATTTCCTTATTTTAATAAAATGGATGTTGTTGACTCTCCACGTCCCTCTGAAGATTTTATCGTTAAATTTGCTAACAATGCCTTTGAAAGGGTTTGCTTTTTAATAGAAAAATAAGTTTAATAAAAATCCAACAAAGAATATGAAAAGTGGATAGCTCACCTCTACAGAAGAATTTTATGGTTATTAAAAAAAAGTGGATTTGCTGGATAAAATTAAAAGTTATCCCAAGTATATGAAAACTTTGCAAATTTGACCAAGGATAAAACTACTTTATTGGTATCTCATAGACTTGGGATTGCAACTATTGTAGATCGAATTTTGTTATTTGAAGAAGGAAAGATTATTGCCGATGGAAACCATGAAACCTTAATCAAAACTTCTCCTGCCTACTAAAAAATGTATAAGGCTTAGGCAAAGTGGTATGTATAAGTGCTGTACAAAAGTTAAATTAAAAAGCCGCTACTGTTAGCGGCTTTTTAATTATTTAAACTGAGGCATATACTCTTTATTCATTTCAAACATTTCTTCAACCATCTCTTTAATCTCTCTAAGCCCCAGAACGGCAGAAGTTAAGGGGTCGTAGCAAATGGCTTGATAAATCATTTCTTTATCGCCTAGCTTGCTTCCCTCTACCACCATTTCTTCAATTTGAGCAGAGATGTTAATCATTAAGGCCAGTTGAGGAGGAAGGGTATCAACATGAATCGGCTCAAGTCCTAAAGGAGAAGCCAGTACAGGTACTTCTACACAGCAACCTTCAGGCAAGTTGTCAATTAAACCAAAGTTACGCACATTGCCGTTAAACTTATATAAAGTACCATCTCCCATCATGGCATTAAAAATGGAAGCGGCATATTCTTGGCCTCGGTTTAAATCAAGGGGTTCTTCAAACCATTTGTCAATGTCCTCTTTCCAAGTAGTTTCTCTGCTGCGGTATTCATTTAAAATATAGGCATATTCCCCAGGGTTCCAGCCAGTGCCGGGTAAGCAATATTTTTCAATTAAATCTTGTCGTTTTCTAAACCAAGGGTTATATTCACTATTGTGGCCGGAAGATTCGGTAACATAATAGTTAAAGGCTAAATACATTTCATTACGAACAATTTCTTCATTATATACTTCTTGATTTTCCGTAATGGCTTTATGAATGAGGGGATAAGCGTCTTTTCCCTTTACATTAAACTCCGTATAAAAAGCTTGGTGGTTAATGCCGGCGCAGGTGTAGGTAATGTCTTCTTCTTTGGCACCAATCCATCTGGCTAACATAGAGGCTGTACCTTGTACACTGTGGCAAAGGCCTGTTACCTTCATTTTAGGATAGGCCTCTTGAATGGCCCTACATAACATGGCCATAGGGTTGGTATAGTTTAAAAATACGGCATCAGGGCAATATTCATTCACATCTTTGGCAATGTCCATCATAGGGTTAATGGTGCGTAAAAAACGGAAAATTCCACTGGGGCCTCTGGTGTCGCCTACGTTGGTATCTACCCCGTATTTTTTAGGAATTAAAATATCATGTTGCCATACATCTACATCTCCATGCAAAATGGTGGTAACTACCCCGTGGGCTCCTATAAGGGCTTCTTTTCTGTCCATGGTGGCTACTACTTTTGCAGGATAATTTCCTTCTTTTACAATACGTTCCACAGCTTTTTTGATATATTCAAGTCTTTGGGGGTTAATGTCCATTAAAGCAATGGTGGCATCTTGAAAAGCGGGAAAAGTAAGTAAGTCTCTAACCAAACCTCGGGTAAAACCAAAACTTCCGGCACCGATAAAGGCAAATTTTTTGCTCATACTGTATTCCTCCTAATGGTTTTGTAAAATATTGTCAATGGTTTGTAATTCTTCTTGGGTAAAGGGGCCTGCTTGCAAGGCTTTAGCATTTTCAATTACTTGTTCAGGGCGGCTTGCACCAATTAAAACAGAAGTGACTTCAGGTTTTTCAAGTACCCAAGCCAAGGCCATTTGTGCCATAGACTGGCCACGATTTTGGGCAATTTGATTTAAGGCTTGTACTTTTTTCATCACATCCGGGGTAATGGCATCGGCTTTTAAATACCTTGGGTCTTTTTTGGCCCGAGAATCTTCAGGAATTCCGTGGAGATACTTATTGGTTAACAGGCCATTTTGTAAGGGAGAAAAGGCAATACAGCCTACTCCTTCTTCTTTTAAAAGGGATAAGAGTCCCTCTTCCACCCAGCGGTTCATCATGGAATATTTCGGTTGATGAATCAGCATTGGGGTACCTAGTGAAGTTAAAATAGTTATGGCTTTTTTGGTTTCTTCCTTAGGGTAGTTGGATAGGCCTACATACAAAGCCTTCCCACTTCGTACAATATGATCAAGGGCCATCATGGTTTCTTCTAAAGGGGTATCAGGGTCGGGACGGTGATGGTAAAAAATATCCACATAATCTACATGCATTCGCTTTAAAGATTGATCAAGGCTGGTAATTAAGTATTTTCTACTACCGAAATTGCCGTAAGGACCCGGCCACATATCATAACCTGCTTTGGTGGAAAGAACCAATTCGTGGCGGTAGGGTGCCCAATCTCTATCCATATGAAGGCCGAAATTCCTTTCAGCCTCTCCATAAGGAGGGCCGTAGTTGTTGGCCAAATCAAAATGGGTAATTCCTTGGTCAAAGGCGGTACGCAAAATTTGTTGCTGGGTTAAAAAAGGAGTAATATTGCCAAAATTATGCCATAAACCTAAAGAAACAACGGGCAAAAGAAGGCCGGAATGACCACTGCGCCTATAGGGCATGGCTTGATAGCGGTTTTCATTGGGTATATACATAAAAAATCCTCCTAAAGAGTTGACCAATGTTAGGCTTTGGTTCCTGTAAGGGCAATGCCTTCAATAAACTGTTTTTGAAACAGTAAGTATAATACTAACATAGGAACCATGGCAATGGCAGAGCCTGCCATCATAACAGGAAAGTTGGTACCGTGTTGCCCTTGAAGGGAACTGATCCCAGCGGAAAGGGTCATTTTTGCCGGCTCCATGTTTACAATCAAAGGCCACATCATATCGGAATAGGCAAAGATGGCAGTGAAAATGGCCAAGGCCATTAAAGCAGTTTTTGTAAGAGGCAGTAAAATAAGTACAAAAGTTTGTGCCACATTACAACCATCCAGCAAGGCTGCCTCAGATAAATCGTTAGGCAGACTCATATAAAACTGACGAAGGAAGAAGGTACCAAAAGCGCTGACCAGCCCAGGAAAAACCAAGGCAAAAATGGTGTTCAACTGGCCTAAAGCTGAGACCATTTGATATTGAGGAATAATAAAAATTTGGTTTGGAAGCATTAATTGAGTGAGTATAATAAAAAAGAAAAACTTTTTTAAAGGAAAATCCAATTTGGCAAAAGCGAAACCTGCCATGGAAGAAAAAACCACAGCGCACAGCACCCTAAAGAAGATAAGGATTATGGTGTTGTAGTACATACTGCCAAAAGGCAAGGTTTGCATTACTTCCCGGTAATTATTAAAGTTCCATTGAGGTGGGAAAAAAATGGGAGGAATGGCCATGGCTTGGCCTCTTGTTTTAAAGGATGTTAAAATCATCCATAGAAAAGGGAAAAGCATCACAAAAGATCCGATAATTAGAATAAAATGAACTAGGAGTTTTGACCTGCTTTTTCTTGTTGTTTGACGTTTTTGCATGGTAAAGCTCCTTTCTTAATCGTAATTAACCAGTTTCTTCTCTGCGGCAAACTGAATGGCAGTGAAGATGGCAATAATCACAAAGGTAATTAGTACAATGGCTGAGGCATAGCCTTTGTTAGATTTAACAAAAGCTTCATCATAGAAGGTAACCATTAAGGTAACCGTTTGTTTATAAGCAGGGTTGGTATTTTTAATCAGCATATAAATGGTATCGAATTGTTTTAAAGATCCCATTACACGCATCATTACCACAAAAAACAAGGTAGGAGAAATTAAAGGTACAGTAATAAAGCGAAATTTTTGAAAAGCATTGGCTCCGTCAATATCACTAGCTTCATAGTAGCTACGAGAAATTCCTTGAAGGCCTGCTAGAAGTAAAACCAAATCATAACCCACAGAGCTCCAAATAGAGATAATGGCAATGGAAATCATAGAGATATTAGGATTTGATAGCCAGTTTACAGGAGCGACTTTAAAAAGAGCTAAAAACTGGTTTAAGATGCCGTAATCTGCATTAAATATCCACCGCCAAACCATAGCAACGGCGGCAGGGGCAACAATTAAAGGAGAAAAATAAATGCCTCTATAAAGGCTTCTCCCTTTAATATTATTGTTTAATAAAGAAGCCAAAATCAAGGCCAACAATATGCCAACAGGAACGGTTAATATAACAAAATACAAGGTGTTCCAAATAATTTGTACGTTTGCAGGGTCAGCAAAAAATTTGGCAAAATTTTCAAAGCCCACAAACTTGGGCTTACCAAAAAGCCCTCGCACACTATACATACTTAAACGAATGGATTCAAAAAAGGGATAAATATTTAAGACAATAAGCCCAATAATGGTAGGGGCAATAAAAAAGTAAGCCCAAGCCCAATTGGACTTAAAAAGTTTTCTCTTGTTTCGGGGGACAGTAGTCACAGTACGACCTCCAATTCATATAGGAAAGTGCGCTGATAGCTGCCTACCAGCGCACTGAAAAGGAAAATGGGTTTAGTTTTCGGCAACAATTTGGGTAATATTTTCATGAATTTGCATACAAGCTTCTTCCATGGTTAATTCCCCAGTATAGGCAAGGGTTAATGTTTCGTTTAATAATTTGTCACCCCACAGGGCTTTGGTAATATCGTAGTAGTACTGTGTACCGTATTCCAACTGCTCAGTAAAGGCGGAAACATTAAAGTCGAATTGATCGGTAAAATAATGTTCTGTACCAGAGAAAGCAGGAATAGCTGCTTTATTTTGGGCATAAATAACATTGGCTTCTTCGCTACCGCAAAAAGCAATAAAATCTTTTACTACTTCAGGGTGTTTGGTGCCTGCAGAAGCGGCCCAACCTAAGCCGTTGTAAATGGTACCACGCTCTTTACCCTTTGGAAGTACAGCTAAGTCAAACTTGCCAACAAATTCTGCATTATTGGTAAATTCAGATAACATCCAGCTACCGATAAAACTCATAGCTACTTTACCGGCTTGAAATAATTCAATATAGCTGTTATCAACAAAAGTTTCTAAGCTGGGAGACACTTGATGTTCTGTAATAAAGGCTCTCCAGTATTCCAAAGCTTCAATGGTTTCGGGCTTGTCAAAACCGGAAGTACGGGTGTGAGGATCAAAGGCATAGCCACCGTTTTGGGCAATGACGTTTAAGTAACCGGCTTGCTCGTCAATGGGAGCAGTAAAGCCGTAAATCCCTTTTTCCGTATCGGTTAATTGTTTTGCTACTTCTACCAAAGTTTCCCAGGTCCAAGTATCATCTGGATAAGAAACCCCAGCAGCGTCAAAAATTTCTTTGTTATAAGCTAAGGCAATGGTGTCATAGTCCATAGGAATGGCGTAGTGAACACCGTTATAAGTATACATTTCTACCAAGCCTTGAGGATAGGGAGCGTAATCATATTCAAAATCTAAGGGAAGAAGTAAATCTGCATCAGCATAGGCCATAAAGGTGTTACCGTGCATTTTAAATACATCAGGCATGTTACCACCTGTGGCGGCAGCTTCTAATTTGGTCCAGTATTCACTCCAAGGGGTGAGTTGAATTTCAATAGAAACGTTAGGGTTTTTTTCCATGTAAGCATTAGCAATGGCTTGTTGGGCAGCTTCCTGATTTTTATCCCATAGGGCAAAAGTAATATTTACTTTTTCTTCTCCAAGGGCAGGAATACATAGGCCAACAAAAAGGGAAACAAGTAGTAGATATGAAAGTAGTTTTTTCATAAAGATCCTCCTTATTTAAGTTTGATTAATTTTATTATAACGTATTATGAGAAAATTAATGAAACAAAACCAATAACTTATTTGTAAAATTGTCATAAAATAGTGGTAATGTGTAGCAAAATACGCTATTATTAATGTAGCTATTAACCAAAGGAGTAAAAAAGTGGGAAGAGAATGGCTTAAAAGGAATAAAGGTTTTTGGGAACTTAAAGACATTAAAAAAATGACATCACAAGAAAAAAACCTCTATCCCGTAGATAAAGAAGGATTGGTTTTCATGAGGGTACTGGAAGGCGAGTGCCAAGTAAGAGCCGGAAATCGCTGGATAGATTTAGGAGGAAGCCATATACTGCTGATGGATCAATGTTTAGAAAGTACCCTTGCATCAGCAAGCTTAGATTTGCTTTTAGAAGTTGTGATATTTACCTTAAGTAAAAAAAATACAATAATAGAAAACCTGTGGGAGTTAAAAGAAAAGTTTCCGGAGTTTGAACAATATTGTCAAGAAAAACCGGGCCCTTTGCTTTTTAATGATACTTTTGCTTTAATTGCTCCCCTGGCAGATAACTTGCAAATGTTCTCTTATGACTTTACCGCCTTTAAAGAAATGTTAATTCATTTGTATATCAATTATGCCCTCATGGTTGTAATGAGTGGAAAAAAAGAAAAAACCATGGAACTTATGGGAAAAAATCCTTATGTTGACGGAGCCTTACTCTATATTGAAAAACATTATATGGGTAGCCTGTCTGTAGAAAAAATTGCCCAAGGGGTAGGGGTGCATCCTGGGTATTTACACAAATTATTTTTAGAACATACAGGTAAACGGGTAAATGAATACATTACAGAAAAACGGATAGAATACATTCAGTTTTTATTAATTCACACCGATTTTTCTATGGAAAAAATTGCATCATTAACAGGCATCGCCTCGGTACAATATTTGTCTAAAATATTTAAAAAACAAACAGGAATAAGCCCTAAGAATTTTAGAACCGAAAGAAGTATCACCTGTGAATATCAAGAAGTGGAAATAAAAAGGGAAACGGAGAGTAGATGATGAAATTATTTGATAGCAATTTAATAGAAAAACCTCTTCGCCCTTACGTATATGCCTATTACGATCGGGCAGATATGCAAAAAACCACCCCGGAAAATGAGTTTTCCCACAGGCATAATGTGTACGAAATTATGTATGTGGCAAAAGGAAAAACGGTGGTTTATGTAGATGAAGATAATAATAAAGAGAAAATCACCTTGTCAGCCCATCAATTTATTTTGGTAAAGGCCAACACTTGGCACGAGCTTTGTTTAAAAGAGAACAACTCTGCTATGGTAAACATCGAATTTGTTTTTGAACCTTGCGCACAGGAAGAAACCACCATAAAAAAAATGGTGGAAGAAACCCCTGAGATGAAGGCTTTTTTTCATCACAATAAACCGTATCTGGTATTAACAGATGCGGATGAGAGAATTCTTTCTTTTTTAAAGCAAACAGTGGCATTGGCAGACAGTAAACATGCAAAAAACAATACCTTAACCTCTATGTTGGTGAATATGATTTTGCTGATGATGGCAAAACAGTATGAACTTGAAAAAGAGGGGAAGCAGCCTATGGTATGTAACCCCATTTTACATAAAGGCCTTCAGCTTATTCATGAGCAGGAAGAGGGAATAAGGGTAGAGGAGCTGGCCCAAATACTGGAAGTCCATCCTACTTATTTAGCTTTTTTATTTAAAGAACATTTAGGGGTAACCCCAACACAATATATGAAGAAAATTAAACTGAAAAAAGCCAAAAGTCTTCTTATAGAAAGGGAAGATTCTATTGTACAAATTGCAGAGTTTTCAGGGTTTAATAGCCAACAATACTTTATTAGGGCCTTTAAAAACCAATTTGGTATCACCCCGGGAGAGTACAGAAAAAACCATAAAACCATTTAATTTTTCGGCTTATGCTACTTCATTAAAAAACCTACAGATCAACTAGACCTGTAGGTTTTTATTAATGACCGCAACTTCCTCCGCAACCTTCATCGCCGCATTGGTGATTGTGGTCTTCCCCATGATGGTTGCATGTGGCAGAGGGATCAAAATCAAGTTTTCCTTGTAAGTAATCTTTAACAGCTTGATCGGCATCTCCTTGAACTCCGCCAAACCATTGAATACCGGCTTGGGCTAAAGCCTGTTGAGCACCGCTACCAATACCGCCGCAAATTAAAAGATTAATTTCTCCATTTTTTAATAAATTGGCAAGGGCGCCGTGGCCGGTACCGTTGGTATTTACAACAGCAGCTGAGGTAATTTTTCCCTCTTGAATGTTGTATACTTTAAAACGTTGGCTATGACCAAAATGCTCAAAAACCCTTCCATCTTCGTAAGTAACAGCAATTCGCATAAATAACATCCTTTCTATGTGTTTAGGTATTTAATCGGGTGGTAGCAATTTTTTCCGCAAAAAGCTAAATTAGGCAAAGAAATAGCCTTTTTAAGGAAAACAAATTTCTTGCAATATAGGTAGTAAAGTTCCCTTTAAAAGGGATGTATGTTGGTTATAAGTATAACAACTTGTTGAAAGATGTCAAATTGGGATGTAACATCATTGATAAAAATGCTATGATATTGAAAAAGGAGGAATGAGGATGGAAACCTATATAAAAGAAAAAAAAGGAAAACTATTAATGAAACTGTTTTTTTCTATGTTATATATTAGTACATTCACCTTTGGTGGAGGTTTTGTAATTGTAACCTTAATGAAAAAAAAGTTTGTAGATGAATACCAGTGGATTACAGAAGAAGAAATGCTGGATTTTACTGCTTTAGCTCAATCTTCTCCAGGGGCCATTGCAGTTAATGCGGCTATTTTAGTTGGCTGGAAAATAGCAGGCTTTATGGGAATGGTAGTGGCTATTATTGGCACCATTATTCCTCCCATGGTCATTTTAGGAACCATTTCCTTTTTTTATCAAGCCTTTGCAAGCAATCGCTATGTGGCACTTGCTTTAAAAGGAATGCAAGCCGGGGTGGCTGCAGTAATAGGAGATGTGGTATGCCATTTAGGGGGAAATGTAATTAAAGAAAAATCCTTTATCAGTATTATCATTATGGTAGCCGCCTTTGTATCCACTTTCTTTTTTAATGTCAATGTCATAGTTATTATTATTGCAGCGGCTTTAGTGGGAGTAATTAGGGCGCTAATCAGTAAGAAGGAGAAAAAACAATGATTTATTGGCAGCTTTTTTTAAGTTTTTTACAAGTAGGGCTTTTTAGTATAGGCGGTGGTTATGCGGCAATGCCCCTTATTCAAAGCCAAGTGGTAGAAACCTACCAGTGGCTTACCATGGGGATGTTTACCGATTTGGTTACCATTGCAGAAATGACACCAGGGCCTATTACCATTAATGCTGCCACCTTTGTAGGAATGCGAGTAGGTGGCGTTTTAGGGGCGGTAGTAGCTACTTTTGGAACCATTTTTCCTTCTTTTTTTATAATGTCCGGGCTTTTTTATGTATACAAAAAATACAAAAATGTATCCGCTATGCAAAATGTCTTATCCAGCTTGCGTCCGGCAGTAGTAGCCCTTATTACCTCAGCAGGGCTTATGATTTTAAAAAATGTACTTTTTGGAGAGGGGGCTATTGCCATGGCTTCCTTTGATATTATTGGGGCTGTGTTATTTTTAGGGGCTTTTATCATCCTTAGAAAATGGAAGTTCAGCCCAATTTTAGTTATGTTAAGTTGTGGCGTACTGGGCTTGGTTGCTTCCCTAATTATTTCTTAAGAGGTGGCCAAGGTAAGGGAAAAGTAACCCTAGAAGGATGAGAGAAAGCCATGGTTTCATCAAAATCAGCATTAATATTTCTCCAAGGAGAATAAGTAGATAAGGCCATGGTATGGTTTTCTTCATCAATTTCCATTAAGCGAACAAAGCCCATCCCTCCTTCTTCAAGGCCTTGGTAATTGGCAATCATTTGATACACTGTGCGGTTTTTCCCCTCTTCTTCGTAAAAAGCAGGCACCATACCTTCAGCAGTTTTATGGCCGCAAAGAACCATATAAAGGTTGGGGTTTACACGAACTACTTCATTTTGAAGTCTTTCTCCAATTTTACGTAAACTGCCATTTTTTCCTAAATATTCATGTACACAAAGCACCCCTACATGGTTTGGGTAGCTTGCAAAAATTTCGTTAGCCCAGGCAATATCTTTTTTTCCCGGTTGGTAACTTAAATAAACAAAAAGATAAGAGGTTTCCCCAAGGTTTATTAAATCAAAGTGATTACGATTATTTTTCATACTGCCGCCGTAATAAGTTTTCTCTTGAAAAAAACTTTCACCAAAATATTTTTGGTAGTTTTTCAAACCTATTTCGTCGTTTCGATCGTGGTTTCCGGCTAAAACCCCATAAGGAATAGGATCTAATAGATCCATGGCTTTTTTAGCCAATTGCCACTGTTTAGTGTTAACAGCATTGTCTACAATATCTCCTGTCATAGCAATATACCCTAAATGTAAAGAATCTTGCTGATTTTTTAAAAAGTTTGTAATGGACAAAAAAATATCCGGGTATTTTAAAGTATAATTTTGAGTATCTGACAGCCAGGCGATGGTATAATTACTTTCGGGCACCTTTTCTAAAGGCTGGGCAAAACTATTTGATGAAAATAAAAAAGACAAACACAAAAGAATAAAGAAAGTTCGATGGAAAATGCGATGAAAAAAAGAAGGTTTTTTAGCCATAAAAACTCCTTTTAAATAATAAAAGTTGTAAAAGAAAAATAGTAGATAAAAATATTGTGGAAACTGTGGATAAAACAAAAGACACTCTGCTAAAATGCCCAAAAAACTTCCCCGCACCTACAAAAGCAGATACAGGGGAAAGGGGCTTGGAGTGTCTAGCACAATTATAGCATAGAAAGTGTAGAAGGGGAATGGGTAAAAAAGGTTTTTATCATAAAAATGTAAAGTTTTTTTAAAAAGAGAAGAAAAATGGGTAAAAATTGTGGATAAAAATATTTTCATAGTTTTTTGTGATGGAATTTCTTGTTTTAAACTTTAAGTTCAGGTTGTTTTTTTAAAGTGGTTTTTCTTCTACCAAGCAAAAAGGATGGCCGGCAGGATCAAAAAGGGTAACAAAAACATCGCCTCCATATTGGTGCTCTGCTTTTACAGCCCCAAGGGAAAGAGCTTTTTTTACAGCTTCAGCTAAAGAAGGCACCAAAAAATCAAAATGCATTTGCTTTTGTTGTTTTCCCTTTATTTCCGGCCAAACAGGGGGTTCATACAAATCCTCTATTTCTTCTTGAATAAAGACCAAAGTAAGCCCGTTTTGACTTTTTAAGCCAGGATGACCAAAAAGCTCTACTTCTTCCCAATGTAATAATTTACGATAAAATTGTTGAAGTTCTTTTTCGTTTTTACAGTCAATAATAATGTCTGCTACTTTTATTTCATAGGACATAAATTTTCCCTCCTTAGGGTACTATAAAGGTAAATGATAAGGTGAGTGATTTGATTGTTTCTGTTCTTTCAGTATAAACCTATTTATAAAAAAATACAAATAAAGAAATTTTTCTTTATTTGTATTTTCAACAGCTAAATCAAAAGCTATCTGGTTACATCTACCACTACCAACTCATCGGTTGCTTTTTTACCAAAAACATCGGTACTATTTTTAATTTGTCTAACAATGCGTAAGGTATCTTGGTTAAGGGCATATACTTTTAAAGAACCTGTTTGAAGGGCTGCACTTATATTACGTTTTTCAAAGAGGTTTTTAATTTCCTTGTGTAAAGTTTTGTCTTCTTTTCCCCAGGGAAAAGTGCCGCGGCTAAAGGGGTCTGCCGCCCCTTCCATCCCCACTTCATCTCCATAATATAAGGTTGGGGCACCGGGTAGGGCACAGAGAATTTGAAAGGCTTTGACTAAGCGTTTCTTTCCAAGGGCCAGTTCTTCCGGGGATAAATGTTGATGCTTTCGCTCTTCCATAGGAATATCGTCAAAGGTATTGCCGGAAAGGACATTCACAATACGAGAACGATCGTGACTGCCGATTAAATTCATTAAAGCATAAAAGAAAGGGGCAGGATATACTTCTTGCTGGTGGGCTATGAGCCTTGCCAAATCATAAGCAGTACTTTGGTAAAGCAAAAAAGCCATAATGCCATCTCTTAAAGGATAATTCATCACGGAATCCATGGTATCCCCAAGGCAATAGCTACGTATTTGGCCATAAGCCACTTTATTGCTGGCATTTTCCCATACTTCTCCAATAATGGCGGCATTCTTTCTTTTTCTTTTAACAGATTTACGTAAGTTTTGTAAAAAGGGCATAGACAATTCATCTACTACATCCAAGCGCCACCCATCGGCTCCTTTACCAAGCCAATCGGGCACAACGCCGGTTTTTTGATTAAATAAAAAATGTTGATAGTCAGAATTTTCATCCATTACCTCAGGTAAGGTGGGAATCCCCCACCAGCTGGTATATTTTTCAGGAAATTTTTCAAATTCATACCAATCATAATAGTCAGATTTTTCTCCTTGGTAGGCCCCTAAACTGTCAAAATGGCCATAACGGTTAAAATATACACTATCCTCTCCTGTATGGCTAAATACTCCGTCTAAAATAATATGAATTCCCATTTTTTTTCCTTTTTCACAAAGAGAAATAAAATGCTCGTTGGTTCCTAAAAAGGGATCAACTTTTTTATAATCTGCCGTATCGTAACGGTGGTTGGAGTGGGCTTCAAAAATAGGGTTTAAATAAATAATAGATACCCCTAACTCTTTTAAATAAGGAAGTTTCTTTTCAATTCCTTTTAAAGTTCCACCAAAAAAATCAATGGCTTGATTGTCGTTGCTACGGCGAGCCTTAATTAAAAGAGGCTCTTCATCCCAAGCTTCATGAATAATAGAATCGTAATGAACGGGAGAGGCATCAATGAGTTTTTGATTGGTTAAACGATGCTTATAAAAGCGATCGGGAAATATTTGGTATATAATCCCTTTTTTCAAATAATCGGGGGTGGCAAAGTTTTTATCATATACTGTAACCTGAAAACTTGGACCTTGGTGGGAATAACCATGGCCAACACCCCCTAATTGTTCAGGATTATTAGCATAATAGGTGATTTTGTCTTGATGGTAAACAATAAAATCATACCAAAAAAGCATGGGATGTTGGGGGGCTTCTATGGTGGCGGTATAAATGTATTTTCCGTTAAAGTCCATGGAAATTTGTTTCTCTTCCCCATCCCAAGTACGTAAAATAACTTTATGGGCGTCTTTAGCAAAAAAGCGAATTTGAATGGGACTGCCACAGGGAACGGCTCCTTGGGGAGAACGGAAAAAAGGTCGTTGAGAATGATGAAACATGTTCACGGTCCTTTCTATAAAGAAGTGCAATAGAAACCTATTCTATCATAAAAAACCTTTCTTCGTCCATTAAAAGGTCGTGGAAGAAAGGAAAATGACTGAAATATAAAAGGCAAAGAAAAAGAACCTCATCAAAAATGAGGTTCTTTTTCTTATCTGTGTAAACAAAATACTTATAAGGATAAGTCCCAGTATTTGAAACTGTTTATATAACAATCGCCTTTAATGACCAAGTCTTTTCCTTTTTCTTTTGGATAGACTAAGGTAGTTAATGTTCTTTGACCGCCATTTACAAAAACTTCAACAGAACAGGTATCAACAAAAATTTGTAGTTTCAGTTGGTTATTTGTCATAGGAATATGAGCCAAACTATAAGGTTTTTCTTCCTTTTCCTGGTTTTCACTCATAGGGTATCCAAAGGAAGATCGATCACAAATAAGGGTTTTATCAATGGGATTATAGGTAATGGTAAATTCTTCTTCCTCCCCTTTGTTTAAACTTAACTGCACAGGGGCACTGTTAAGCAAAGTTAAATCAATTTGTAATTCATAGGCTTCACTGTTTCTTTTTGTGAGAATTTTTTCCTTTTTCACAGGAGTATCATAAAAAGCAAAGGGATTATGACGAAGAGATTTAGCTTCTTCAATAGGTTTTTGATAAAGTTCTCCATTTTGAATAAACAATTCTCTAGGTAGAGTAAAAGCCCCACACCATAGATGATTTAAGTATTGGGTAGGTGAAGAGTGTCCCCACATATGCATCCAGCCGATTAAAATTTGCCTTCCTTCAGGAGTTCTAAGGGTTTGGGGGGCATAAAATTCGGAACCATGATCGACACAGGCGATGTTTTGAGAAATAAAAGTTCCTTCTTCTTCTTTGCCAATAAGGTAAGCAACTGGTTGACTACTAGGGTATAACATAGGTTGAGAAGATAAATTCATAATACAACTAATTAAAACATCTTGATTATTTAATTTAAAATAATCTGGGCATTCTGGCATGTCCCCAATGCCTTTAAATAATACGCTGTCAAATTCCCAGCTGATTAAATCTTTTGAAGTATAGGTTAATAGCTGACCGGAAGAAGTGTGCTTTGCTGCTAAAACTACACGATACCCTTCTTTGGTCTTATATACCTTAGGATCTCTAAAGTCTCTTGGATCAAAGCCTTCAGGTAATTGGCTAGCCTTAATAACAGGGTTGGCAGGGTGCTTGGTAAAATGAATGCCATCATCACTTGTGGCAATACACTGTTCCTGTATAGTTACACCCTTTTCATCTTCATGAACCCCGGTATACATCAATACCAATTGTTGGTCTTTTTCAATGGCGGTTCCGGAAAAACAACCTTTATTATCGTAAGGCTGGTCGGGAGCTAAGGCTATGCCCTGCCATTCCCAGTTTAAAAAATCTTTTGTGGTCCAATGGCCCCAGTGCATAGGCCCCCAAATAGGCTCATAAGGATAAAACTGGGCAAAAAGATGGTATTGGTTTTGATAATAGGAAAAACCGTTGGGGTCGTTAATCCACCCAATTGGAGGAACCAAATGATACTGGGGAACATAAGTGGGATTCACTTTTTCTTTGTTGTTATTGACAAAATCATTTCCTTTGGTAATTGAAAAAGACATCTTTATACCTCCTAAAACTAAAATTTTTTAAAAGAAAGGGTGTCTTAAAGACACCCTAATGAAAACCGATAAAACAGTTATTTAATAGCGTCAATGGCGTTTTGATAAATTTCTACAATTTGATCTGATCCAGCTGCTTTTACTTCTTGAACATATTGATCCCAAGTTTCTGAAACATTGCCATTTAGCACCCAGTCTACCACATAACGGTTAACCGTATCGGCAACAGGGTCATATATTCTGGCTAAACGAGCCTGTTCATCAGTAGCCAACATTACTTTTGGAATGGTATGATATTCGGCTAAAATATCTTCTTTACCGTTTACTTTTTGACCTTCCAACAAAGTTACAGCGTCATAGGTATATTCAACAATGGTGTCGTAATATTCATTTAGCACAATCATAGATCCCCTTGCAGGAGTGGTATTTGTACGCATGGTACCAAAGGAAGTATAGGGAGCAACAGGAATGATATCCCCTTTTTCGTCTAGGTTAAAACGTAAAACCCCATCATCTGCAACGTAGTAATTATAGCCAATGGCTCCCCAGTTACTTTGAATGGAAAGAACAGGGTCGGAAATCAAATATTCAACAAAAGCTGCAATCACTTCCGGAAATTCGCAATCAACAGTAATGGCGGTATTGGAAGAGTCTTGTAATTCGGAGTAATTTAAGGCAAAACCCATTTTACCATTTTCTCCATCTAAACGAGGTACAGGAGCATACTCTCTTCTTACGTCATTGTTTAGAATTTCCATATCGGTCCAAACCCCAAAAGCACCAATTAAAGCAATATCTTGTGCTAATTCATTGTTTCTATAATTGGTACCTGCATCTACATCAAAGGCATCAATATTTAAAAGGCCTTCTTTGTATAATTCATGAAAATACATTGCTGTTTTACCAAAAGCTTCATCTAAAGCAGTAAAGGTAACCTTGTCATCAATAATACGTAAATGATCCGCATACCTATTTCCACCGCAATAGCTGTCGGCACAACCGAAGGCTCCGGTAAAGCGATAGAACATATCGTAAGAGCCAAAGGTGTCATCACTTCCAAAGGAAGTGGCTAAAGGAATTTCATCGTCAATGCCATTTCCATTTAAATCACCATATTCTTTAAAGGCTCTTAAAACCTCTGTAAACTCATCAACAGTAGTGGGCATGGGTTTGTCAACTTTTTTTAGCCATTCTTGATTTAATAGAAGAGGGCCCGGGGTAAGTACAAGACCGTACATTTCTTCGATATAGGGAAAACCATACATATGACCGTCAGGTGCAGTTACTTCAATTAAGTAATTTTCATTTTTTTCTAAAATGTCTACTAAGGTAGGTACAAAATTTTTGATTAAATCTTCTGTGGGAAGGAAAATATCTTGATCTAAATAAGTGGTAACAATATTTCCGGAACGACCGTCTCCTAAATTCCAAAAAGCATCAGGAAGCTGGTCACCACCGGCTAGCATTAAGGCAATTTTTTCCTGTGATCCTTCAGAAGGAATGGGTTGCCAATCAAAACGAATGCCGGTTTCTTCTTCCCATTGTTTAATCATAATCAATTCTTCCGGTGGAACGGTACGTTCTGCAGAGTTAATGAGCAACATAGAAAGTTTTCCATATTTTGCCTCAAAAGCATCAGGGTCGGGAATAATAGGTAAGGTACCATCCAAATTGACAAGACCTGCTTCAACAGCCTCTGCTGTTTTAGGGCTAAGCACATAGGCTTGTTCTCCAATAGAAAAGGTGGGAAGTACCAATACCAAAGTTAAAATGGTAAGGGTAAGTAGGGATAGAAGTTTGTTTTTTTTCATAATGATTCCTCCTTATATTTATTGATATATTCTTTTTTCTTAGCCTTTTACTGCACCGATCATAACACCGGCAGTAAAATACTTTTGAACAAAAGGATATATTGCAATTAATGGGATGGCTGCCAAGGTAATGATGACATACTTTAGCTGGTCAATGAGTTTTTGACGTTCAGCCAGTTCTACACCACTGGATCCTTGGGCTAATTGATTTGCTAAAACCAAGTTTCGCAAAACTACCTGAAGGGGCATTTTGTGATCGTCTTGTAAAAACATTAAAGCATTGAAAAAAGTATTCCACATGGAAGTAGCATAAAATAGTATCATAACGGCAATAATGGTTGAAGAGAGGGGTATAACCATTTTGAAGAAAAAACCGAAATCAGAGCAGCCGTCTATTTTTGCTGCTTCAAGAAGTTCTTCAGGAATACTGGAGTCAAAGAAAGAACGACAGACAATTAAGTTATATACAGAAATCCCTGCAGGTAACACCAAAGCCCATGCTGTATTGTAAAGATTTAAATTTTTAAGAATTAAGTACATGGGAATAATGCCACCCTGAAAAAACATGGTGAAGGTGAATAAAAACATAAGGCCCCTTCGTCCTGCTAAATCTTTTCTGGATAGAGAGTAGGCACAGGGAATGGTACAAACAATAGAAACCACGGTAGAAAGTAAGGTGTAAACGATGGTGTTTTTATAGCCACTCCAAAGCATGGGGTATTCCAAGGCTTTTTTATAGCCATCTAGATAAAGGATTTCAGGATATAATAAAAATTTACCGGTATTCACAATTTTAGGATCCGTCATGGAGGCTAAAACTACATAATACATTGGATATACAATAAGGATGCATACGATGGCTAAAAAAATGTAGTTAAAGACGTCAAAAATTTTATCCCCTTTGGTTTGCTTATTGTGCAAAAAAGTAACGGCAGTTTTTTGTTTACTCATTTTTTTCCTCCTAAAATAGGCTGATATCTGCTAATTTTTTGCTAAGGAAATTAGCACCGATTAAAATAATAAAGTTTACAACAGAATTAAAAAGGCCTACAGCAGTAGCAAAGGAATATTGAGCACTTTGAAGACCTACTTTATAGACATAAGTAGAAATAATTTCTGAAACAGTGGTATTTCCTGAAGATTGCATTAAAAAGGCTTTCTCATGGCCAATGGTCATAATATTACCAACAGAAAGAATAAACATTAAAATAACCGTTGGCATAATTAAAGGAATATCAATATGGCGAATTCGCTGCAGTTTGGTGGCTCCATCAATCACGGCAGCTTCATAATAATCGGGGCTAATGCTGGTTAAGGCGGCAATGTAAATAATGGCGTTAAAGCCCATACTTTGCCAAATGGTAGAACCTATATATAAGGAACGAAAATATTTTGCATGGGTGGTAAAAAGCTTTACCTCTCCACCAAGAGAAGTAATAAGATTATTAATTAACCCGTTAGCAGAAAAAAGAACAGAGATAATGGAAACTAAAATAACATTAGAAAGAAAATAAGGGGCATAAGAAATGGTTTGAACCAATTTTCTACCGCGGTTGTTTCGAACTTGGTTAAGAAGTAGAGCAAAAACAATAGGTACCCAAAAAGAGATGAGAAGCTGAAACAAACTTAAAACAATGGTGTTTTTTATAGCCGAAAGGGCAATAGAAGTAGAGAAAAACTCGGTAAAATACTTAAGTAAAGGATTTGCCCAAGGGCTATTTAAAATACCTGCACGAATTTTAAAATCTTTAAAAGCAATAATTAAACCATAAAGAGGATAATAAGAAAAAAGGGCTAGAATAATAATAGCAGGAATCATTAAGACGTAAAGTTGCCAGCTTCGAATCATACGATGGAAAAAAGATGGCTTATTTTTTAAAGGTGTTGGGGAAATCATATGTAGGCCTCCTCTTTTAGAAATGGTATCTATTTAGCCATAGAGCTTGGTTTAGATAGGCAATAATCAATAGCAACAGCAGCAGCACCAACTAAAATATCATCTTCTTTAAAAGTGGAAAGCTGAATGGTGGTTTTTTCAAACAAAGAAGGATTCAAGTGGCTTTTTGCAGTGGTAATAATTTGATCAATTAACAGTTTTCCACCTCTGGACATTTCATTACAAATTAAAATCACTTCCGGACAAAAGAGGTTAATAATATTTATAACCCCAAAACCAATGTACTCCCCTACCTGTTTTACTAAAAAAACAGATAAAGGATCCCCTTGGTTGGCTTCATTAAAAATGATTTCGGCAGTTAGTTTTTGGTACTGATGTAAAGTAGAGTCGGGATAATTTTTTCGCTGTTCTAATGCATTATTGGCAAAAGCAATAGAAGAACAATAGGTTTCTAAACAACCCCTGTTACCACAGTGGCAAAATCGTCCGTGAACATTGACAGAAACGTGACCAATTTCACAGCTGCTTCCAGAAAAACTACGAAAAACTTCTCCTTTTGATATAAATCCACAACCAACGCCTTCCCCTACTAAAAAGTGAGCTAAACTGTTTTGCAAAGGAGTATCTTCAATGTTAAACCACCAATCTGCCATAACAGCAGCATTGGCATCATGTTCAATAATGACGGGAATATTATCAAAAACTTTTTTATTTAAAAAATCTGATACAACAATGGCTTCTTGACTGGAGTCTCCCATTTGAGAAATTTGCAATACTAAAGATTCTTTTTTAAAAAAAGGACCGGGTACAGCAACACCAATAGCTAAAACAGGGTAACTTTGGATAAAGGTAGAAATAGAAGAACGCATTTTTTTAAGTATATTTTGAAGGGAAATAGTGGAATCAAAATTTTCCACAACAGAATTGATACATTGGCCGGAAAAATCAAAGACCCCAACTGAAAAATGACGGCGGGATAACTTTGCTCCTACTACACGATGGCTTTTATTAGAAAGTTGTATGCCAATAGAGCGTCTCCCCATTTCACCTGGAATATAACCCACTTCTTCAATAATTCCTCGCTCTATTAAATTAGCTGTAATTTTAGAAACTGCAGCCTGAGTAAGATTGATGCTTTTTGCAATACTTGCCCTGGTAGAAACAGGGTTACGCTGTAAATATTGCATAATTAATATTTGATTACGAAGATAAACATTATTAGGAGTGGTTCCCTTATAAGGCTGGCTTTTTTTAATCACAATAAAAGCTCCTATTCTTCAACTAATGGTTAACGCTATTAATTAATGAAGTTAATGATTAACGATGTTAAGTAATAATATACTAGAAATTTTTTCCTATGTCAATAGATAAAATAAGATTTGCAAAAAAGAAAATGATCCCTTATAATAAAAGGGAACACACGTTCTCTTATTCTCTTTGGAGGGGTAATATGGAATTAATGGATAAGTTAAAAATACTGGCAGACAGTGCGAAATACGATGCAGCCTGTACTTCTTCCGGTAGTGCTCCTAAAAATACGGGAGGTAAAGGCATAGGCAATGTAGCCAGTGGAGGAATTTGCCATAGCTTTACTGCAGATGGCAGGTGTATTTCTCTATTAAAAGTATTATTAACCAATGTTTGTGTGTATGATTGCAAATATTGCTTAAACAGGGCCAGTAATGATATTCAAAGGGCAGCTTTTACCCCTAAAGAGCTGGCCAATATGACCATGGCTTTTTACAGGCGAAACTATATTGAAGGTTTGTTTTTATCCAGTGGCGTTATTAAAAACCCCGATTATACTGTAGAACAGATGATTAAAACTTTGGAAATTCTTCGTAATGATTATCAGTTTCACGGTTATATTCACAGTAAAGCCATTCCGGGGGCTAACCCTATTCTTATTGAAAAACTAGGTTATTTAAGCGATAGAATGAGTGTAAATATTGAGCTGCCCAGCGAAAAAAGTTTAAAATTACTGGCTCCAAATAAAAGCAAAGGAAATATTTTAACCCCTATGGAGCAAATTGCGAAAGGGGTTAAAGAAAACACCAAGGCCCTTACTTTATATAAAAAAGCAAAGGCCTTTGTACCTGCCGGTCAATCTACTCAAATGATTATTGGGGCCAGCCCTGAAACAGATTTTCAAATGATTAAATTGGCCAAAGGCTTATATAAAAAATTTGATTTAAAAAGAGTATTTTATTCAGCCTATATTCCTGCTGTAGAGGACAGCTTCCTTCCCTCTATAGATTCCAAGCCCCCCCTTCTGCGGGAACACCGCCTCTATCAGGCAGACTGGTTAATGCGGATGTATTATTTTGAGCCTGAAGAAATTTTATCGGAAAAACATCCTTATTTTCACCCTTTTTTAGATCCAAAGGCCAATTGGGCAATAAACCATTTAGAGCATTTCCCTGTTGATGTACATCAAGCTACTTTAGCTCAATTGTTAAGGGTACCGGGGATAGGCCCTACTTCCGCCAGACGAATTTTAGTAGCCAGAAGGGAAAATTCCTTAACTCTAATGGCCTTAAAAAAACTGGGGGTAGTCATTAAAAGGGCACAGTATTTTGTTATTACTAAAGATATGCCCCTTGGATTAAAAGGCAATAAGCCTCAAACTACCAGGGCTTTAATAGACCCAAAAGCCTTTGCTTTTGGGCAAGAGCAGTTAAACCTGTTTACTTCTTTTCCCCAACTAGAAGGGGTGCTCCAAGAAAAAAATGAAAATAAACAATGGCTGGCATTACAGGAGGCAATTACATGGCAAGGTACAGCTTAAAACTGGAAAATAAAAACAGTGTATTTTTGTATGATGGAAGTTTGGCAGGATTCTATACCTGCATTCATGTGGCCATTTATGATAGGGAACTACCACTTTTTATTTGGAAAGAAGACCAAGGACAACAAAGTTTATTTTTTACAAAAAAAGTGGATACCCATTTCGAAAAAGGAGAAAAAGTAAGAAATTCTTTACAAACGCAGCTGGGAAGCCAAGGACTTTATTTAATAGAATCAGTCTTTTTTAGTTGTTTAGAAGAAAAAGAAAAATATCTTCTTACTTTTATTTTGAAAGCCTACCAAAAAGGGAGAAACCTTTTACAGACCTTGGAAGATCCGGCCGTATACCCATTGTATACTGCCCAGCGCCATTTACACGGAGAAGTTCATGCTTTTGAAGGCTTTGTACGTTTTGAAGAAGTGGAAAATATATTGGTAAGCAAAATTAAACCGAAAAATTTTGTACTGCCTTTTTTATTAGATCATTTTTCCAGTAGGTATCCTGAAGAAAGGTGGATGATTTTTGATGAAACCCATAAAATGGCCTTATGTTATGAAAAAGGGAAACATGAGTTGATTGAAATGAAGGAAATCAACATTCAAAAAAGCCAAGAAGAAAAAGCTTGGCAAAACCTGTGGAAAAGTTTTTATGAAACCTTATCTATTAAAGAAAGAGAAAATCCCCTTAGGCGAATGAATCATATGCCTAAGAGGTACTGGAGTAATTTAGTGGAAATGCAGGAATAAAAAAGTCTAAAAACTATACAATTTCAACCCCTAAAAGCCTTACAATATCTACACTTTGCATCATGGAAACTTTAGCTCCCCTAATTTCTATAAAGCTGTCACTTAAACCAATGCCCCCGATGAGGCAGGTAGACAAGTTGATTCCCTTTAACCTGGTTTTAAAAAAATCTGCTTGGGTAAAATCCACTTGATCAAAAGTGGTTCTTTTCATTTTTACTTGGGTTATAGCAGCATTTTTCATATTGCACTGGGTAAAGGTATTTCCCTCAAATACCGTTTCGGAAAAGTTGGCATACTGAAAAGAAGAAGAAGAAAAAGTACTTTGCTTTATATGATTGAGGCTAAAATTTCCCCCTCTAAAAGTAGAACCTTCACAGGTACAACCTCGCCAGTAACCTTTTATAAAAATACATTGAATAAAGTGGCAATTTTTAAAAGTACACTCATAAAAACTACCCTTACTAAAATCGCAGTTGGTAAAGGTACAGTTTTCAAAAACCCCTTCTTTCATTTCGATTTTTTGAAAACTCCCTTCGTCAATTTCTTGATGATGAAATATAGGGGCATAAAGAATTTCCTCTTGCAAACAGGCATCTTGTAAGGCTTTTTCCAGTATAAACATCATAAACTCCTTATATAATAATAATTTAAATTGTAGCATAGGTTTTAAAGGCTGTCATTAAAGTATACTTTTAAAGTAGAAAAATAAGAAGGAGTGGGTTAGGTAAGCCTTTATAATAATTAACAATAGAAGACATAAATAAAAAGGCATGTAGTCCATGGATTTTTGAATACATGCCTTTTTTTAATACTCAGTTGTTTAGTTTTCAAGGATTAGTAGGTAATATATCTATGATGTTATAGTTTTTCTGTTTTTTTGTTTTTTTGATAAAGGAAAAAACTTCCAATCCCAAGTATGAAGGTGAATCCTAATAAAGCAAGGTATATACCTATTCCTTTATCGCCGGTTCTAGGTACAGATCCGTCAATACTTCCGCCCCCTGTAGAAGAAACCCGCTTCCAACCGGCATATAAGGTTTTTGAATAAGTTACCCGATCTATTAAAAAATTCCACGGAATTTTTCGTTCAGGGTCCACATACCAACCGGTAAACACATAACCTTTTCTTACCGGGTCTTGAGGTGGGTAAATGGTAGTGTTGTAAGTAATTTGGTAAATGGGGTTAACATAACTACCTCCTCTAGAGTCAAAGTATACAGTATAATTGTCGTCAATCCATTGCCACTGGGCATATAGAATACTGTTGCCTAGTAAAAAGTAGTCGGCACCCGGTTTATAAAAGGTACCTGTACCATTGGCAAGGGTATTCCAACCAATAAAGCGGTAACCATGCCTAAACATTTCTCCCTGATAGGGAAGTTTTAATGAACTGTGAATAGGACCGTAGAAGGAAGAAGGAACCTTAATGGCGTAAGGGCTGTTACCATCAAAAGTAAGGGTATAAATAGTTTTATCTTCCTCCCATTTAGCTAAAAAGAGACTGTTTCCTTTTAAAACATAGGAACTTCCCTCTTGGTAAAGGGTTTGGGTAGGATCATCTTTAAGAACCCAGCCTGCAAATCGCTGTCCTACTTTATAAAGGTTTCCTTTTTGAAGAAGGGTAATAGGGGTGTTTTGGTTATAAGGGCTGTTGGGGTCTATAGGATTGGTTCCCCCAGTGGCTCCGTTACCGTTATAGGTAACCGTAAATTTTTCTATTTCATTTTCTTTCCACTGGGCATAAAAAGTAGTATTTTGGATAATGGCTGGGAATGTATCATTTTCATTGTAGATTGTATCGGTTTCGCTAGGGATAGCAACAGTAGCCCAGCCAACAAAAGTATGTTTTTCCTTTACCAAATCCCCTTGCCCCAGTATGGTTACAGGGTTATTTGCATCGTAAGGGCTGTTAGGGTCTGTAGGACTGGTTCCCCCGGTGGCTCCGTTACTGTTATAGGTAACCGTAAATTTTTCTATCTCATTTTCTTTCCACTGGGCATAAAAAACAGTATTTTGGGTAATGGCTGGGAATGTATCATTTTCATTGTAGATTGTATGGGTTTCGTTAGGGGTAGCAACAATAGCCCAGCCAATAAAAGTATGGTTTTCCTTTATCAAATCCCCTTGTCCTAGTATGGTTACAGGGCTATTTGCATTGTAAGAGTTGTTGGGATCTGTAGGGCTGGTTCCCCCGGTGGCTCCATTACTATCATAAAAAACAGTAAAGCTTTCTTGTTGTATAGGGGGTTCTTCATCGGCCATTTCATTTTTTTCAGCTTCAGGAAGAGGAATGGTTGCTAGAATATTCTGAGAAGAATCTTCCTTTACCAAATCCTCTGTGAAAGGAACTTCATAGGTAGGTGGCATTTCTTTTTCAATGATTTCATCCTGTATAAAAATTGGGACTTCTTCCTTTTCTTTTTCAGGTTCATTTAATAAAGGAAGAGGGTACTCTTCTTGGGCTATAGGATTAGGTTCAACAAAAACTGGAGGAGATAATTCAAAAGTCGGAGGGTTTTGTTCAACAGGTGGCTCTTGTAGAGCAGGTTCTTCTATTGGAGTAAATAATTCTTCTCCAATAGGCAAAAGAGGAAGATTCTCTTCCCAGTGGGGATAAAGGGTAAGGTTTTTAGTAACGGTTTGGTTTTCAAAATCCCAAGGGAGAGTTTCTTCTTCTAAAAACCAGCCTATAAAAGAAAGATCTTCTTGAATAGGGTCTAAAGGTTTTTTGGCAAAACCCCCATGGCGTACTTTTTGAGGTTGAGGAAGAGGGAAAACCCCTTCAAAGGTAACAGTATAGGTTTTAAGTTTTTCTTCTATTAACGGGTTTGTACTTTCTTCATAAGGGGAAATCTCATTTTGGGTATCCGTAGCGAAAGAAGAAAGGTTTTCAGCTAAGGTAGCCAATGGCGTTAGCAAAAACAAAGCAGTTAACAAAAGAGACAAAAATTTTTTCACAAAAAAACTCCTTTCCTAGTGGTAAAACAAAGGTAAAACAACAAAAATACTAAAAGAGGTTGATATGTACAAAAAATTGATTTACAAACAAGTTATAACCATATAACGAAAGGAAATAAGATTTCCCTGCAATTGTAAATAAAAAAATAGCAACTATGAAAAATAGTTGCTATTTTTATAAGGGAATCAAAACTTATTTAATAAAACTGTTTTGGGTTAAACTGTCAAAAGCTTCTTCAGTTAAAGGCTTTTGGTAAAACAACTGGTAGTAGGTAGAAACTTCTTCAAACAAATTATACTCTGCCAATTGAGGATAGAAAATTTTTCCCATCCAAAGCATGCCTAAATACCGTTGTACACTGGGAGGAAATCCAATCCAGTTGTAAGGAGCAGAAGGAACCAGTACATACTTTCCTTCTTTAACAGCAGAAAGATCTTTCCAAAGAGGGTCTTCACTTACTTTATTGTAAAGCTCCAAAGAGTCAAAAAGAATTACTTCGGGCTCAAATAAATAAATTTGCTCCATATCTACTTCTGCACTGTTTCCTTTGGCATTTTCCACTACAGCTACATTATTACCATACATGTCTAAGGTTTGGCTGTTAAAGCTGTTTTGAGGAATAACCCTAAGGCCCTCATCTCCCATAATATACAGTACAGATACCTTGTCTTCTTCTTTTACCTTTTCAAGCAAAGCAAGGCTGTTTTCATAGGTTTTATCACAGTAATCGGCTAAGGCATTAGCTCTTTCTTCAAGGTTTAATAAGGTTCCCAAGGTGCGAATGGCCTCCCCCATATTATCCAAGTTGGCGGTGATGTGAACAGCGGGAATTCCCGTTTGTTCAAAAAGTCCGTCCATGTCTTCTTTTACAGTTTTTTTAGGCTCTCCAATATCAATAATCACTTGGGTATCAGTAGCGGCTAAAACTTCTAAATTAATATCTCCCTTGCCGTATATTTGGCCAATAATAGGCAAGTCTTTTGTTTCAATATAAGCCATTTCATCATCATCCCAGGCGTTGGTAAGGCCTACAAAAAACTGGGGAGCTAAAGCATACAACACCATTTGAGATAGGGAGCCTGAGGGAACAATGCGCTCAATATGTTTAGGTAAGGTCACTTCTCTCCCAACAGAATCAATAAAAACTTGGGTTTCCTCTTGGGCTAAAGCAAAGGGCATGGTAAGCAATAAGGTTATAGCCAGTAAAAAAGAAAAAGATTTTTTAAACATGTAAATACTCCTTTAAATATATTGCAAATGCCTTAAGGCAACATGCTCGTAGGTAAACAAATACGAAAATGGTCGTCATGAAGGCTCTCTACATGGGTATCAATGTTATAAAGCTGTTTTAATACTTTAGAACAAATTACTTTTTGAGGAGAACCTTGGGCAACAATTTTCCCTTTTAACAGGGCAATGATTTGAGAGGAGAACATAAAGGATTGTTCAGGATGATGAGTAGATTGAATAATGGTGTATCCTTTTTGGGCAAGGGTTTGTATGCAATTAAGAACCTGCATTTGGTTTCCATAATCTAAATTAGCAGTAGGCTCATCCATAATTAATAGGGTGGCTTGTTGAGCCAAGGCACGGGCAATTAAAACCAACTGCTTTTCTCCGCCGCTAATACGCATAAAATCTCGATGAATTAAATGGCTTATAGAAAGCTGCTCAAGGGCTTCTTTTGCTAAATGTTGTTCTTTTTTTCCGGGAGAAGAAAAAGGAGAAATATGAGAAGTAGTACCCATTAACACCATATCAAATACACTATAATGAAAAGCAGGATAGTGAGATTGAGGAACATAGGCAATTTGTTTTGATAAGGCTTTAATAGAAAGGTTTTTAATGTTTTTCCCTTGTAAAAAAATATCGCCTTGGTAGTGGTTTAAAATACCCAGCATACATTTAAACAAGGTGCTTTTTCCTACCCCGTTAGGGCCAAGAAGAGAGACGACACTGCCCTTATCAATAGTAAGGGAAAGGTTTTTTAACACCGGCTCTTTGTGATAGGCAAAGGATAGGTTTTCGATTTTAATCAAATATTGTCGCCTCCTTTAAGCATTAAATATAAAAAGAATGGAGCTCCTACAAAAGAGGTTAAAATTCCAATGGGAATTTCCGTCATCAACAGGTTACGGGAAACATTATCTACCAGTAATAAAAAAATGGCTCCAAATACCATGGAAGTAGGAAGTAAATAGCGGTAATTGTTTCCTACTAATTTTCTAGTAAAATGGGGAATAACAAGGCCTACCCAACCAATGGTACCGCTAACAGCTACAGCGGTGGCGGTAACCAAGGTAGAAGATAAAACCACGATAAGGCGAAGAAGAGAGGTGTTAATTCCTAAGGTTTTGGCTTCTTCTTCTCCTAAGGTTAATACATTCATCCGCCAACGTAATAAAAGAAGGGGAATAAGGCCTATGGCCATGGGGATGAGGGCCATTAACACTTCCGATAATTTGGCGCCTGACAAACTACCCATAAGCCAATAGGTAATGGCAGGCAATTCGTCCATAGGATCGGCTACCAATTTAATAAAAGAAGTAAAGGAAGAAAAAAGGGAGCTAATCATTATTCCGGATAAAACCAACCCAACAATTTGTTTTCCTTTAATTTTTTTACTGAAAAGCCAAACCAAAAGCACTGTAAGCAAACTGAACAAAAAAGCACTTAAAGTAGTTAGGGTTTTACCAAGGCCTAATAAAATGGCTAAAGCTGCTCCAAAAGAAGCCCCTTGAGAAGCTCCCAACACATCCGGTGAAGCCATAGGATTTTGAAAAATCCCCTGGTAAGAAGCCCCTGCAGCAGATAAACAGCAGCCAACCAAACAGGCTAAAAGAATACGTGGAAGGCGTACTTGGTAAAAAATGGTTTCCATACGGCTGGTCCAAAAAGGTTCTATAGGAAAAACTTTGGCAGTAAGAATACCAAATAATTCTTTTATCGAAATGGGATAGCGGCCTAAAGCAAAAGAAAAAACAAAAAGCACTAATAAAATAGCTAAAAGAAGGAAAAAAATTCGTTTTTTCTTTTGATGGTCTCCATCATAGGTTGTCAAATAAACAACTCCTTACTAATCATAAAAAAGAGGATTTTTGTATCAATACAAAAACCCCCCTGAAAACAGGCAAAACTACTCCTTTTCAAATGCGGAAGGCCAAACCGTTTCCAGTCAGACCCGGATAGTTCCAAGGGAACTAAGGCTTTCTATCGTGGCCCAAAGGCGGTAGAATCAAAAGCTCGGAGGGATTTATTCAATTAAAAAAAGTATAAAGGTTTGAAGGAAAAAAGTCAACAAAAGTTTAACAAAGAAAAGAGAAAAGAAAGCTCCTTATGGTACATAGTAGGCTTATTCAAAAACACCGTCATTCATTTCATTACGAAGATTTACCGCTGTGGTCACGTTGTTCGTAATAAGGGCAGCTACATCCTCCATAGAAAGATAATTTTCAATTAATGTTTCATCATTCACAGTCCAAATTAAAAGACCTTCATATTTAGTATTGATTTGGGCTAAAATTTTATCCGTAACGGAAAAATCTTCTAAGGCAATAAAATTATGTGGGGTATCAGGCAAATCACCTACTAAAAATGGAATGATATAGCAGGTATTAAGGGTTGAATCAATTTCTTTTATTTTGTTAATAGAAGGCAAGTGAAGGGACTGGAGAATACAGGAATCTTCAAAGTTTTTTTCTTTAATTAAGGAAAGTAAATTTTGAATCATCTGGTCACTTTCTCTGCCGTGGGGCTTTATTTCAATTAACAGGTCAATATCTTCTTCCTTAGCAACATCAATAAAAGAAGATAAGGAAGGAATGGTGTCTGTAAAACTATTTTGATGAATTTGAACTTTTTCAAGTTCATCAAGGGTCATATCATATACGTTTTTATTTATCCCTGCCAATCGTTTTAAATTGCTGTCGTGAATCACTGCAAATTTTCCATCTTTGGTTTCCTGAATATCAAGTTCTACCATGTCCGCCCCTGCTTTTGAAGAAGCAATTAAAGCCGTAATCGAGTTTTCTACCCCCTCTTCCATAAAACCCCTATGGGCAATAATGGCTACAGAAGAGCCTTGTTCTCCCCCATAAAAAAGAAGAAGATTTATAAAAAACAATCCGGCTACTAAAATAAAAGCAATCACTTTAATAAACTTTGGTTGCTTAGGCTTTTTGGGCAGAGGCTTAGCCTTTAAAGAAGAAGATTCTGTTTTAAAAGAAATGGTGTCTATTAATAAATGGATTAATAAAGGCTTCATAAAGGTAATAAGAAGAAAGGAAGAAATTTGTAAAAGTGTAGCCATGAGCGCCGCTAAAAGAATAGATAAAGAAGAGGGAAGATTGTGGAGGAAAAAAACAGGGGCAAGAATCAGGCCTTCACTAATAAAGGCAATAGCAATCATTACAATAAAAAAAAGAAGAAAAAGAAGAAGCCTTTTAAAAAGATGAATTTTTGTAGTTTTCCAACTTTCTTTCATGGCCTGAAGGGCAGAGGTTTTTCCTCTATTACAAAATAATAAACGGAATATAACAAACGAAAAACCAAAAAGAAAGAAACAAGTAAAAAAGTGGCATATAAAATTTTCCCCGGTATAGATAATAAAAGTTCATCAATAATAAAGTTGGGAATGGTAATAGCTTTCATGATTTGAGAAGAGAGACCAAAAGGGGAAAGGGCAAGAAAGAAAAAGTACAAAAGAAAAAGGAGGGAAGAAAAACTGAAAAAAGATTTCCATTTGCTATTGATTTGAAGAAAGATTTTTTTCAAGGTAAAGGGCTTGTTTTCTACTTGATAGTGGGCTAATAAAAAGTAAAAAGCCAATTCATAAAAAGAAAAAAAGGAAAAACAAAAAAGTAATAAAAGCATTAGTAAAAAACTGAGAGGATGGGCGAAAATAGCAGAAAAAGTTTGATTGGTAACGGCAAAAATATGAGCACTTTTTAAAACCCCTTTAAAAATAAGGGAGAAAAAAGGAAGTAAAAGAACAGAGCGAACAAGTTGAAAAAACAAGTTGGTCATAAGATACAAAAGCCCATTGACTTTCACTTGATCAAAGCTTTTTTTAATGGCAGCCAGTAAATTTTTCATAAAATCAGCTCCTTAACCAACTTTTGTATAGAGGAACAAAAGGTTTAAACATACAATAAAAAAGCCATCAACCTTGTAAACCGAACAATATCTTTATTATACCATTTTAGCTCTTAAAAAAAGAAAAAATTCAATAGCAAACAAAAAGGAACAAAAAACCTAAAATTCAATAAGAAAATAAGGAAGGAGAAGATTTAGAGGAGATGTGAAAAACTTGTTTTTTTGATTACAACATGCTATCATATACTGGGTTTTTATGTGTGACAAATGGAGTTTTTATTACTTCCCAACGGAAAAAAGAGAGGAGCAGTATACTTATGAAGTATTCAGCAGAAGTGGAAAAAATGTGCACTGTTGCTAAAGGCGCAAAACGTTCTTGTGCCCCTATTCCTGTAGAAGGAAACTGGGTTAAAGCAACTCAAATTTCCCATATTAGCGGCTTAACCCATGGTGTTGGTGGCTGTGCACCCCAACAAGGCGCTTGCAAACTTACCTTAAACATTAAAGAGGGGATTATTGAAGAGGCATTAATTGAAACCATCGGTTGTAGTGGCATGACCCACTCTGCAGCCATGGCCGCCGAAATATTGCCCGGTAAAACCTTATTGGAAGCCATGAATACCGACTTAGTATGTGATGCTATTAACGTGGCTATGAGAGAATTGTTCTTACAAGCCATTTATGGTAGAACCCAAACTGCCTTTTCTGAAAACGGCCTACCTATTGGTGCCGGTTTAGAAGACTTAGGTGGAAGTTTACGCAGCCAAATCGGTACCACTTATTCTACCAGTAAAGCAGGCCCACGTTACTTAGAAGTAGCGGAAGGTTATGTAACCAAAGTGGCTTTAGACAAAGATGACCAAATTATCGGTTATGAGTTTGTTAACCTTGGAAACATGATGAAAGCCATTGCCAAAGGCAAAAGTGCAAACGATGCTTACGACAGTGCCAAAGGCAGCTATGGTCGCTTTAGCGAAGGGGTTAAGTTGATTGATCCCCGCCACGAATAAGAAGATAGGAGGGTATGAAAATGGCTATTACTTTTGAAAGTTATGAAAGACGTATAGATAAAATTAATGCTGTTTTAGGGGAATACGGAATTAAATCCCTTGAAGAAGCACAACAAATTTGTGAAGACAAAGGCATTGACGTACGAAACATTGTAAAAGGGGTACAACCCATTGCCTTTGAAAATGCTGTATGGGCTTATACTGCAGGGGCTGCTATTGCCATTAAAACCGGAAAAACCGGTGCAGCAGAAGCTGCCAGCACCATTGGTATTGGTTTACAAGCTTTTTGTATTCCAGGTTCCGTTGCCGACGATCGCCAAGTTGGGGTAGGCCACGGCAACTTAGCTTCTATGCTTTTAACTGAAGATACGGACTGCTTTGCTTTTTTGGCAGGTCACGAATCTTTTGCTGCAGCAGAAGGAGCTATTGGTATTGCCAATAATGCCAACAAAAGCCGTAAAAGGCCTTTGCGGGTTATTTTAAACGGTTTAGGAAAAGATGCTGCTTTGATTATCTCTCGTATCAACGGTTTTACCTTTGTAGATACAGAGTTTGATTACGGTACAGGAGAATTAACCGTACTGGAAGAAGTTCCTTATTCTACTGGAGACCGTGCTAAAGTAAAATGCTACGGTGCCGATGATGTACGTGAAGGGGTTGCCGTAATGCATCACGAAAAAGTAGACGTTTCCATTACCGGTAACTCTACCAACCCTACCCGTTTCCAGCATCCTGTAGCAGGCACTTATAAAAAAGAATGCATGTTACAAGGAAAAAAATATTTCTCCGTTGCTTCAGGCGGCGGTACAGGGCGTACCTTGCACCCCGATAACGTGGCTGCAGGCCCTGCATCTTACGGTTTAACCGACACCATGGGCCGTATGCACTCTGATGCACAGTTTGCAGGTTCTTCTTCTGTTCCTGCTCACGTTGAAATGATGGGCTTTTTAGGAATGGGAAATAACCCTATGGTTGGCGCCACTGTAGCAGTAGCAGTAGCCATTGAACAGGCTCATAAATAAAAGTCATTAAACATTCAAAAAGCACCTGAATTTTCAGGTGCTTTTTTATGCTTATAACGAAAAACTTATTTTAGTAAGTTGTCTATCAGCTTTTCATAATAGGCCAATTTGTCTTCCCCTTCTTTTTTACTTTTCCCAAGTACAGCTATATAAATTTTCATTTTAGGTTCAGTGCCGGAAGGGCGGAAGGTAAGCCAGCTTCCATCTTCAAAAATACATTTAAACACATTGGATTGAGGCAAGGTTAAAGAGCTTTTTTCATAAGTACTACAATTTAACGAGGTAGCACTTTCATAATCTTCTATGGTTTGAAGGCCATGATTTTTTAATAAATGAGCCCCGTTATGGCGAAGATTATCCAT
>CAZEIB010000003.1:0-1935 GCA_964511785.1 uncultured Oscillospiraceae bacterium | reverse complement strand
TAGTAATCACAAATTTTTTTAGGTAAATCCGAGGTAACAATGGTTTTAATCACTGCCCCGTTTTTAGGTAAGTTTCCTTGGTCTTTTTTGGTTTTAAGAATGTAGTGGCATAAAAGGGCTCCAATTTGGTTACCTGTTAATAGGCTATATTCTCCATTTTCATCTTTAGCCATTACTCCAATACGGTCACAATCAGGGTCAGTAGCAAAAATCACATGGGGTTTAATAGCTAAGGCTTCTTCTTTGGCTAAGGTATAGGCAGAAGGTTCTTCCGGATTTGGAGAGAGCAAAGTGGAAAAATTACCGTCAGGAATCATTTGGTCTTTTACAGTGGAAAGATGATAGCCTAAAGCCTTTAAAACAGTTTTAACAGGCTGGGCTCCTGTACCATGTAGAGGAGTATATAAAATATGTAAGTTTTTGGCCTTTTCTTTAACCATAGCAGGGTTTAAAGATAAACCAAGTACTTTCTCATAGTACGTCCGGTCCATTTCTTCTCCTAAATGAATAAGAAGGCCTTTTTCTTCCCCCTCTTCTAAGGAAAGGGTAGCTACCTGAGAAAACAAATCTACCTGATTAATGTGGTTTCCAATGGCATAGGCAGCTTCATCGGTAATTTGGCAGCCGTCATCGCCATAAACTTTATAACCGTTATACTCTTTAGGGTTGTGGGAGGCGGTAATCACAATCCCTCCTTGGCTTTTTGTTTGCCTAATAGCAAAAGAAACCATGGGAGTAGGGCGTACTTCCTTATAAAGGTATACTTTTACACCGTTGCCCATAAATACTTTGGCACTGTGTAGGGCAAAAAGGTGAGAATTATTTCGAGTATCGTAACCAATGGTCACACTAGGGAAAACATCATTTTCTTTTAAGTAAGCGGCCAACCCTTGGGTGGCTTTGCCTACCGTATAAATGTTCATGCGGTAATCTCCCGCCCCTAAAACCCCTCTTAGTCCTCCCGTACCAAAAGATAAATCTTTCCAAAACCGATCCTCAATGGCCAAGGGATCTTCCCTAATGAAGAGAAGTTCCTTTTTTAAAGTCGGGTCTAAATTTTTTTGAGAAAGCCAGTATTGGTAGCGATTTTCTATAGAAATCATAAAAAGCCCTCCTAAAGCAAAGTTTTTCTATAAGGGGAAGATTCTATATTAATTATAACGGAAAAATTCTATTTTATATACAGAAAAAAAGAGAAACTACAAGACAATCTAAAAATAAAAAGCTATAATAAGAATAAACGAACACAAAAATCAATTAAAGGAGAATGAAAATGATAAAAGTTGCTGTAATTGGTTGCGGTACCATTGCAAATGCGGCGCATATTCCTTCCTACATGAATAATCACAAAGTGGAAATTAAATATTTCTGTGATATTCGCATAGAAAGAGCGGAAAAAGCTGTGGAGGAATACGGCTGTGGTGCTGCTGTTAAAAACTATAAAAAAATATTGGCTGACCCCGAAGTAACAGCAGTATCGGTTTGTACCCCAAACAATGTCCATAGCCAAATATCTATTGATGCCTTAAAAGCAGGAAAGCACGTGTTATGTGAAAAACCTGCAGCCAGAACTTACAAAGAAGCCCTAAAAATGCAAAAAGCCCAGCATGAAAGTGGAAAAGTCTTAAATATCGGGGTGGTAAATCGCTTTAATGACGGGGTAAATATTTTAAAAAGCTATATTGACAGCGGAAAATTAGGAGAAATTTTTCATGTATATGCCAGCTTCCGTGCCCATAGGTCTATTCCCGGTTTAGGAAAAGATTTTACCAACAAGGCCATTGCAGGAGGCGGGGCTTTAATTGACTGGGGGGTTCATTATTTAGACATTGTCATGTACTGTTGCTCAGACCCTAAAATTAAAACCGTATCCAGCGAAGTGTTTTCCAAACTTGGGGTCAATATGAAAGAATATACTTATCAAAACATGTGGGC
>CAZEIB010000002.1:15591-41014 GCA_964511785.1 uncultured Oscillospiraceae bacterium | reverse complement strand
ATCAAAAAAACAAGGAAAAATCCGTTGTTTTCCCTTGTTTTTTGGCCTATAGCTGTTTTTGAACCCAAGTAACTAAATCTTCTACTACTTCTTCACGGTTTATTTCATTTAACATTTCATGGCGTCCCTTAGGATAAAGTTTTATCGATATATTCTTTACCCCGTGGTTTTTAAAATCTTCAACTACCTTTTTTACGCCTTTCCCATTTTTTCCCACTGGGTCTTCATCTCCTGAAAAAAAGTAAACAGGCAAATCTTTATCCATTAAATCAAGATTTTTTTTATTGGTAAGCCTTGTAATACCGGTAAACATATCATAATAGCCTTTACCTGTAAAAATAAAGCCACATAGGGGATCCTTTGCATATTGGGCTACTTTTTCTTCATCTCTGCTAGTCCAATCGTAAGGAGTTTTTACAGGGGCAAATTGTTTATTCCCTCCTGCAAAGGCTAAAGTGTCAATAATTTTTGCCTCCTTTTTCTTAAACCCTAAAAAGCATAACGTTTTTGCAAAACCTTTAGCAAATAAGGCCAAGGGTTTAGCAAAGTAACCTGTACCGGAGATGACTACACCCTTTAACCCTTTCACTTTTGGACTTTGCAAATAGCAGCGTAATACAAAGCTACCCATACTATGTCCCAGTAAAAAATAAGGGGTATCCGGAAATTCTTCCTGGGCTTTTTTACGCACCCTGTCTACATCTTCAATTAAAGCATCCCAGCCCATTTTTTCTCCAAAGTATCCTTTAATTTGGGCCATAGCTCCATGGCCCAAGTGATTGTGGCACACCACAGCAAAACCTTTCTCTGTAAGCCTTTGGGCTGTTTCTTCATATCGGCCTATATGTTCAGCCATTCCATGAATAATTTGAATAACCCCTTTGGCCTCATCTTGAGGGTACCAAATCGCCATTTCTAATAGATTGCCTGTAACAGAGGAGAGGGTATACGTCTTTTTATTCATGCTCTCGTCTCCTTTTTTCCTTTCTTTTATTGTAGAATTCTTTCCTTTCCCTGTCAATGAAATAAATTGTAAGCCTCAAATAACTTCCCGAGATTTTTTCATTGCATTCGTAAAGCTTTCGTGCTATGATATTTTTAGTTTTCGCCCCATAAAATATGCGAGTAATATAAGTGTTTATACTTCTCTTTCATCTTTTAGCTATCGGCATAAAGAGGCTACTTTTTTATCTAGGGTTTTTCCTTCTTTTATTAAATTTCCTCTCCTATTCCCATTGGCAAATGACCACTAAAGATAAAAAATAAAAACCCTTTTCCCTTGTTTTCAAAGGTTTTTATTGCTTTTAATGGTAAAACAAGGTATAATATATTTGTTAAAATAGAAAGGAGGTAGTTGCAATGAAATCTGCAAATATCAAACTTAGTTTAGCTGAAAATGTAAAAGAATTTGTAAACATAGTCAATCGTTATCCTTATGATATGGACTTAAGAGCCGGTCGTCATGTGGTGGATGCAAAATCAATTTTAGGGATTTTTAGTTTAGATTTAAGCAAACCTATTACTTTAGAAGTATATGCCGACGACTGTGAAGACCTTATGAACGACATTACACCTTTTGTTGTTTAATTACAGTTGTTTTGTTTTTAGCTATCTTTAGTGCATTTCGTCCCCTCAAACCGTTGTTTGGGGGGATTTGCCTATTAAAAATCTACCTGGAAGGAATTAATTATGATTCATCGCAAGCCCTCTGTTACTGAAAATAAATTGCTTTTGCTGTATTCCCTTAAACAATTAGGACCTTGTACTAATCTTCAGCTTTGGCAATTTGTTGCGGAAGCCGATTTAATGGACTACTTAACTTTTCAGCTCTCTCTTGGAGAGATGATAAAAGCTGAACAAATTCGTTCCCTTCCTCATCCCATCGGTTCCTTATATCAGTTAGATACCTTAGGGGAGGAAGTTTTAATTTATTTTGACCAAAAACTTCCTCAAAGTCGAAAAAATTTTATTCTAGAGCAAAGTTTCTCTTGGAAAGAGCGCTTTGAACAAGAACAACACTATTTAAGTGATTTTTACAAAAACCCTTCCGGTACTTACACCTTGGTTCTTTCTTTACTGGAAGAAAAGGATCTTTTCTTTCAACTTTCCTTAACCCTGCCCGACAGACAAAGTTGTGATTATTATGCTCATACTTGGGCAGAAAAATCTGTAGCCATTTACCGCTACACCATGGATTTGTTTGGTAAGGACTTTATCATCACAGAAAAAAACACTCCTCCTTCTTCCCATCCCGATATTCGAATTACAGCCCTTGAAACAGGTGTGGTATTTGAAGCTTGGTGGGAAGAAGACCTTGAAAAAAAGCTGTCTTTACACTTGTTTTTGCCTAGTAGTGAGATGGCTGCTTACTTTTCCCATCAATGGCTCAAAAAAAGAGAAACTTATCTTTTAACCCTACACCAGCAATTGGCAAAATAGCTTGACCTTAAAGATTTTTTGGAGGTGTTTTCTTGAGTTTAACTGCTACTTTCAGTCATTTTATATTAGAGCCGGGAAAAATTACTTTTTCCGCCCATTTTACCCAAGACGATAAAACCTTAAAAAAAGATCAATTGTACTTTTCTTTAAGTGAACCTTTTATCCCCCATCACGATTTAATCGGTTATGCTTGCGCCACTTTATGTTACGGCTTTGATTTTTTGGTTTTTGATTTACCCTTGTCCTTAAAAGCCCAAGAGCAGATTAAAGTATTTTGCGAAGGGAAGGAAATTAAAGCCCCCTTATTAACAGATACTCCTTTACTGGAGGAGGGGTTTTCCAAAAGAAATGGTCTTACCTTAAGCTTCTCCGGCGGCTTTGACAGCTTAGCGGCCTTAAGTTTAATGCCACAAAATACCAAGCTGGTGTCCACTATATTTGGAGGATATTTTACACGGGAAGATCGATTTTTTAAAGATTTTTCTCCCTTCCTTTTGGAAACCAACTTTCGTCAACTTGGCTATGATGTTTATTCTTGGACTTCTATGGGCGTGGGAAGCATTTTATATGCCGAATATCTTCAGTCTCAGCTTCACGTATTTGGCTCTGCCTTGGAAGATAGCATCTACAACTTTGCCCTTTCTCCAGGTTCTGCAACTCAAAGAGAAACCATTCCTTTTTCTTTTGCAGGCCTTTATGATGCTCGCTTTACCAACGGCTTATCTACAGCTTGTACCGGTAGGCTGGTGGCCTATTATTATCCTCATCTTTTAGAAAAATCCCTTCGGTCTTTGGGTCCTGACGGTTCTGAAAAATTTTATCGCAAATGGTTGGTTATGGATATTTTCTTTACAGATTTTTCTCGTAGCCCCAATCCCATAGCGGAGCCTACCGTTCCTCTTTTTCACCATCGCACCCTTTTTGGTAGCAAAATTGCCAGCGATTTTATGGCTTTTTATTTTGTAAAATATCGTGGTATTGAAAAGGCTTTGCACCTTTATCAAAATCTTCCCTATGAAGTTATCTATTTGTCTTCTCTTCTTTCCTTAGATTTTTACAATAAATTTCACGCTCCTTTTTTACAAGGAATTCCTGAAGATTTTCAAAAAGAGTATCTTTTACGGTTGGAAAAAGCGGGTATTTTCCCTTTTGAAAAAGAAGACCTGATCCCTTTTGTATTGGTAGGCCAATGTGTTGTGCGTTACAGCAAATTATTTGAAAGCCCTCAAGCTTCTTATAAAAAAAGCCATGTTTATTTTATAGATGACCGGTGTAAAGAAGAAGTGCTTCTCATTTTAGAATCTATTAAAAAAAGTGCATCTGACCGTTTTTTTGAAGAAAATGAAATTCTCTGCCTATTTATGCTGGGTACTTTAACAGCCCAGGAAATAGGTGAGCGAGAATATATTTCTTGGATCCCTATTTCAGAAGATACTGTAACCAATCTCCTTTCTCATATTCCGGAAATTGCCTTTGGGGAGGAAATCTTTTTTAAGAATTTACCCAATTCTTTTTTAACCCTTACTTTAAATAACCTTGCCACCTTACAAAAAAAGCTCTTTTTCGATGTAAAGGAAAAAACAGAAGCCTTAAACAGTTTATTAACAGAAAAAATAAAATGGACTACAGAAAAAGAAAGGCTGATAGCCTTAGCAGGGAAAGGAAAAGCCCTTGAAAGTTCTTTTTCTTTTAAAATGGGAAGGTTCCTTACTTATGTGCCCCGAAAAATGAAATCCCTTTTAAAAAGACACTAAAAAAAAGACGGAGAGTTTTCCGTCTTTTTTTAATGTTATTTTATTCTACTTACATATTGGCAGTAAACGTAAATATTTTCAATTTTTTTAGCTTCGATTCCGTCTTGGTAAATAATAGGCTGGGTTTCCGATTCAGTTACATAAAGCTTAAACACTAAGGCTTCCTGCCCTACTTCCAGTTTATTAATTTCTCGATAATCATAGGCTTTTTTGCTAATCCCTAAATAACCGAAAATCACCTGTTCAATATGGGTGTTGGAAAAACCTACGTGGATTTGGTCTTTTTCAAAAGTATCCAATACTGCCCGGGTTTCATCAAAGGTCATATTTTTAATGGTGAAGTCCCCTTCTCGTAGGGCATTTACTAGGCTGTCATTGTCTAGTAAGTATAATGCGCTATGGGTATTTTCTTTTTTGCTCATAATAGGCCTCCTTTATGAAGTTGTAATTACTTTTAGTATAATGAATTGATAGTTAATTGTCAATTCATTCCTTGATTCTATACAAAATTCAATTTTTATACCTTCTGTTTTTATGCCTTCCATTTCTCCACTTTCCCTTTTGGAAAAGCTTTTTTCAATTTTTTTGAAGGGTTAATAAGCACCGGATTTCCTACTAGGTGAAGCATGGGTTCATCATATATAGAATTTCCATAGCCCCAAGATTTTTCCGTATCTACAGTCCATCCCTTGGCTGCCAGATATTCTGCTATTCGTAGGTTTTTTTCAAGGCCTCTAACATTTTCTCCACTAATTCGCCCCGTACAAATACCCTTTTCATCTACATCAATTCTGGTACCAATAATATCTATAATCCCATAATCTTCTTTAAAAGGGTTTAAATACAAATCTGGCGAAGCTGTAACCACCAATACTTTTATATGGTTTTTTTGATGGGTCTTAATTTCTTCTTTGGCTTTTTCAAAAATCTTTTTAGAAAGTTTTTCATCGTACCACTTTTGGCAAAAGGCTTCCACTTCTTTTTGGGTTTTTCCTTTTAAAAAAGCCATTCCTCTCTCTTTTGCTTGGGTGGATGAAATTCGTTTAAAAACGTATAAAGTGTACCCCCATAACCCCTTGGCTAAATCCTTTAAAGTCATTTGTTTATGTTTTAAACTGTATTTTAAAAAAGAAACAATGGAATCTCCCTTACAAATGGTGCCGTCAAAATCAAAAAGTGCAAATGTTTCCAAATCAGCTTCATCCCTTCATATTCTCTTTTGGTAAGTATACCTTACTTTTTTGAGAGAAACAACGACCTATTTCTCTCTTTTAAAGGAAATTTTGTGTTATACTAAAATTTGACCAAAGGAGGTAGTTTTTTGAAGATTGCAGTAATTGCCGATTTACATGGCAACTGGACAGCCACTCAAGCCCTTGAGAAGGACTTGAAAAAACGAAAAGTCGACCAAATATTTTGTTTAGGAGATCTCATCGGCAAAGGTCCCTCCTCAGATAAAACTTGCGATTGGGCTTTTGCAAATTGCAATGTCATTCTTGGAGGAAATTGGGACTATGGTGTTAGTGCTAAAATTTTCCCCAAAGATGAATTTTACTGGAATCAATTAGGCGAAAAGCGTCTAAAAAAACTTTCTCAATTACCCAGAGAACAACATTTTTATTTTTCTGGCCTCCATTTACGCTTGTTTCATGGAAGGCCTGTAACCTCAGGAACCTTATTATTACCTACTTTGCCTGCAAACGACCTTTCCCCTTATTTTAAAACCCCTGACCATACCTTTCAAGGGATTATTTATGCAGACATTCACCGCAGTTTTTACCGGGTATTAAATAGCGGTATTTTGATTAATACTGGTAGTATAGGTAATTCTTTAGGGGTTCCCAATGTTTTATATGCTATTTTAGAAGGAGAAGAGGGAAAAGACTCAGCCCCCTTTGATGTAACCATGGTTTCTTTGCCCTACCACAATCAATTGGCTGTAGAGGAGGCCTTACAAGAACCTCATCTTCCTCATTTACAGACCTATATTAATGAAATTTTAACAGGTATTTATTCCAAAAGAGTATAGAAAGGGTGTACTACCTATGAAAACACCTCACTCCAGTTGCGGTTTATGCCACATAAGCTTAGAAGATGTAAGCGTTACTGTTGATAAACAAAGCCTTTTATCTCACATCAACATCCATATTCACTGTGGCCAGTTAACTGCTTTAATTGGCCAAAACGGTGCAGGGAAAACCACCTTGTTGCGGGCCATATTAGGAGAAATGCCCTATAGTGGCAAAATTAACCATAGAGATTTTGACAATAAGTCTTTATCCAAAGTAACCATAGGCTATGTGCCCCAAAGTTTAGATTTTGATAGAGAGGCTCCCATTACCGTAGAAGATTTTTTGGCCTGCATTTTTACCAAGCGCCCCGTATGGACAGGGATTAGCAAAAAAACCCAAGGGAAAATTCTATCTTCCTTGGAAAAAGTCAATGGCCAAGACCTTATTAAAAGCCCTTTAGGCAAGCTTTCCGGGGGAGAATTACAAAGGGTACTGCTGGCCATGGCCATTACTCCCCAGCCGGATTTGCTAGTATTGGATGAGCCTGTTTCCGGCATTGATCACAACGGATTAGCCATGTTTTTAGATACGGTAACTGCCCTTAAAAACCAGCATCACATGGCCATTTTACTGGTAAGCCACGATTTGGCTTTGGTAGAAGAATATGCGGATTATATTGTATTGTTAAATAAGCAAGTTCTCACTCAAGGTTTTCCTGAAGAAGTCTTTTCTTCTCATGAATTCGCCTCTACTTTCGGAATACATCCTGACCATATACCCACAAAAAATAGGATGAAGGAGAAAAAAAGATGACTGATTTTACCATGTTTTTATATAAAATTTTCCCTTTTGAATTTTTTGTTTTCGATTTTATGCGCTATGCTTTTATTGCCCTTCTTTTACTAACGCCTCTGTTAGGTCTTCTAGGTACCATGGCTGTTAATCAACGTATGGCCTTTTTTTCTGATGCCCTTGGCCACAGTGCTTTAACAGGTATTGGCATCGGTATCCTTTTAAATTTAAACGAGCTTACTGCCATGTTGCTTTTCGGTATTATATGGGCCCTTTTAATCAGCTGGATTAAACATTCCGGTAAAACTTCTGCAGACACGGTTATTAGTGTTTTTTCCAGTACCAGTATTGCCTTAGGAATTATTATTTTATCTAAAGGGGGCGGTTTTGCTAAGTATTCCACCCTTTTAATTGGGGATATACTGGCCGTTCCTAAAGATGATTTGTTAGGTTTGGCCATTGCCTTGGTAGTAGGGGTTGTCCTATGGATGCTTATCTATAATCCCCTTCTCTTATCCAGTGTAAATGGTCCTTTAGCAAGAAGTAGAGGGATTCACACCAGGGTGGTGGAAAGTTTGTTTATGGTTATGATTGCCGTTTGCGTTATGCTTGCCATCCGCTGGATTGGCGTATTATTGATTAATGCCTTACTTATTCTTCCTGCTGCTGCAGGAAGAAACTTAGCCAAAAGCACCAAGGGCCATGCAGGCTATTCTGTGTTGGTGGCTTTAACCAGCGGTATCTTCGGCCTTATACTTTCTTATTATGTAAGCGTCTCCACAGGAGCTGTCATCGTTCTTTTTGCCGCTGCCTGGTATGGAATATCCTTAGCCATTAGCAAAATAGAAAGCCGTAAACAACATAAACCAATTTAAAAAACAGTTTTCTCGGTTTTTAAATTTCCATCTCAACCAAGTCTTATGGCTTATTAGCAATATCTTCTTTTTGAATTTTGTAATAAACAAAGTCTACTTTTTCATGGGTTTTGGTAAAGCCTACTTTTATTTTATCACAGCCCCAAGCCATCTGCTATTTAAATTGTTTTTGTGTTTTTTTCTACTAGAAAAGTATTATAAATGATTATGAATTCCTTTATAATAAGATTATCCTTTCCTTTAAACAATTACTGTAATTTCCTTTGTTCTGTACTTGTGATATGTCTTAAGTAAAATCTATATAATATGGAAAAGTCACTACCCCTGATAAAAATCGTATCTCTTTAATAGAATCACTTTTTCACCTTAAAGAAAAAGGCCTTTTAACCCAAGAAGAATATCAGCAAAAAAGAGCCGATGTTTTAAAACGGTCATCTTCAATTTAAAATACCTCTTTTATGCTCTTATTTGTAATAGTTATTCTACTATATCTCTATCAACATTATTTTTTTCAAAAGTTCATCTTCGAAAATCGCCTACAAAAAAAAGCCCTGAAACGAAAGTTTCAGGGCTTTAGTTTTTATTAATCTACTGTAAAGGGTAGCAGTGCAATAATCCTAGCACGTTTAACGGCTTGAGATAATTGACGTTGGTGTTTCGCACAGTTCCCGCTCATACGACGAGGTACAATTTTACCTCTTTCGTTAGTAAAGCGGCGAAGGCGATTCACGTCTTTATAGTCAATGTATGGAATCTTATCCATGCAAAAGCTACATACTTTACGGCGAGGTCTGCGTCCACCACGGGGACGAGGTCTTCTTTCGCCACGATCTTCAGACATGTCTTTTTCCTCCTTCTATCGGTTAAAAGGGCAGTTCGTCCTCATCAATCTCCGTAAAACCGCCACCTGTGGGGGCACTTCCCATATCGGTAGGTTCACTTGGAGTATATTCGCCACCTTCTCCTCGGGGCGTGAGGAATTCCACTTCATCTGCAGTTACTTCCAAAGAAGCTCTGGTGATACCATCTCTGCCTTCATAGGTTGAAACAGATACGGAGCCTACTACACATACTTTACGGCCTTTAGATAAATAGCGATTTACTAATTCACCTAATTGACGCCAAGCAGTTATACGGAAAAAATCCGCTTCCGGCTGATCCTGCCCTTGGCTTCTTCTGCGGTTTACAGCAATGGTAAATGTAGCTACATTAATTCCTGTGCTGGTCGTCCTCAGTTCCGGGTCTCGGGTTAAGTTACCAATTAAAATAATTTTATTCAACCTTTACACCACCTTCATTGGTTGTTACGCTTCAGTTGTTTCTTGTGTTTCTGCCTGTTTTTCTTCCGCTACCGCTTGTGCAGGGGCTTCTTTTTGAGCCTCCGCTTGGGGAGCTGGTTGTTGCACAGGGGCAACATAGGGTGCTGGAGCCGGACGAGCAGCACGGGGTTTAACCCTACTGGTTTTCTCTTCCAACTTAACGGTTAGATAACGAATAATATTTTCGTTAATTTCTAAGTTCCGTTCTACCTCTTTAGGTACATCACCTTCTGCGTCAAAGTTCACTAACACGTAGTAGCCTTCGGTTTTGTAGTCGATGGTGTAAGCCAAACGGCGTTTACCCCATTCGTCTATTTTTTCGATAACCCCACCATTGTTTGTGATGATACCGGAAAAGCGTTCAATTAACTCTTTTCTAGCGGATTCCTCCACTGCAGTGTCGATGATGTAGATAAGTTCGTACTTATTCACATTTTCACCTCCTCTTGGACTTATGGCGCTATTTTACCTCCAACAGCGCAAGGATGTGCCAGTTTTGAATTATACCAGTTTATTTATGGTTTTGCAAGGATTTTCAGGGAAATATTCGGGTTTTCTTCTGATGAAAACTTCTCTTTCACAAATTTGTACATATCTTTCAATTTATCAGGTATTTTTAAGTAGTATTGTATCAAAATTTTAATCTTTGTTTTTTTTAAGAGATTTTCTCTTTCTTCCATGTTATAATAAAGCCAATGTGTAAACTAACAACAATTGTAGCTTGCGTCTGCAACGGAAGGAGTACTTATGACAAATTTATCTATTCCTCGTCCTGAACATCCTCGTCCCGATTTTATGAGAGATACCTTCTTTAACTTAAACGGGCAGTGGCAATTTTCTTTTGATGATGAAAACCTTGGTTTAAAAGAAAATTGGGAAAAACCCGGCAACACTTTTCAGCAAGAAATTACAGTTCCTTTTTGTTTTCAAAGCCCTCTAAGCGGTCTAGGCCCAACAGATGAAATTCATCCCATTTTATGGTATCGGCGCAGTTTCTCCGTTCCTAAAGAAATGGAAGGGAAAAATATCCTCCTTACCTTTGGTGCAGTAGATTATCAGGCAGATGTTTATGTCAACGGCATCCATGTGGGCAATCATGTAGGAGGCTATGTTCCTTTTAAACTGGATATTACCCATGCATTAATTGAGGGAGAAAACGACCTTTGTCTAAGGGTAGAAGACTATCCGGATTGTACCCAACCTAGAGGGAAACAATATTGGGAACGGGGTTTAATGGGTTGTTGGTATACCCCTACCAGTGGCATTTGGCAAACAGTTTATTTAGAAGCAGTTGGAGAACATGCCATTGAATATATTCATATTACCCCCGATGTGGATAACAGCATGATGACTGCTGAAGTTGCTTTAAAAACCCCTCCAGCTCACCCTGTTACCCTTGAAATGACCATTTCTTTTAAAGGTGAAGTCCAACGAAAAATCACTTTAGAAACAGAAGATCGCTTTACCAGAATTCCTGCCAGTATGATTATTAAAGGAGATCTAAGCCCCGTCCGTCTTTGGGCCCCTGGTCAACCTAATTTGTATGATGTAACCGTTGCTGTACTTTGTAATGGCAAAACAGAAGACAAGGTGGATACCTATTTCGGTATGCGCAAAATTGAAGTACGGGAAGGACGGGTATGGCTTAACAATCACCTTCTCTATCAGCGTCTTATTTTAGACCAAGGCTATTGGCCTGAAAGCTTGTTAACTCCCCCCAGTGACGAAGCCATTCAGCTAGACCTTCAATATACCTTAGATTTTGGTTATAATGGTGCCAGAAAACACCAGAAAATTGAAGATCCAAGGTACTACTACTGGGCAGATAAAATGGGCATTTTACTTTGGGGCGAGGTTCCAAGTCCTTACGACTTTACTGATGTTACCGTTAAAAACCTTACAGATACTACCTTGGATTTTATTTCAAGAGACTTTAACCATCCCAGCATCATTGCTTGGGTGCCCTTAAACGAAAGCTGGGGTGTAAGGCAAATTGCTAACGATCCAAGGCAACAGGCTACGGGTAGAATGCTATACCATATGGTAAAAGCTGCCGATAACACTAGGCTCTGCTCTACTAACGATGGCTGGGAGCAAGTGACTACCGATATTTGTGCCCTTCATGACTATGCTTCTGAAAAAGCAGTGCTTGAAGATCATTTTGCAAGCCGAGAAGAAGTAGAAAAAACTGCTTGCGATCGTTTAACTTGTTATGCTGTAGGCGAAATTCCCACAGGCAAAGAAGCCTTTATGGTAACAGAATATGGCGGCATTGCCTTTGATAGTATTGGCGAACAAGGGAGAATGGGGGGCATGGAAACTTGGGGCTACCATGATAAAGTTGCCGATGAAGAAGCCTTTTTTGAAAGATTCCAAGGGGTGACCGATGCCATTAGAGAAATTCCCTATTGCCAAGGCTATTGCTACACCCAATTAACAGATGTTATGCAGGAAATCAACGGTGTTTTATCTCCAGATAGAAAACCCAAGGTAGATATTGCTCGTTTTAAAGCCATCAATAAAAATCCTGTAGGAAAATAAAAAAACGGAATTTAAAAAAGAAGAATCTTATAGGTTCTTCTTTTTTCTTATTCTTTTTCACAAGGCTTCTCTTTATCTCAGCCCTTGCAAGAGAAGGTAAAAAAACGTATAATAGTTCTATTGCAACCTTGGAGGAATGTTATTTTATGGCCTTAACCCTTTGTCCTTTATATAGTGGTTCCAGCGGCAACGCCATCTATGTCGCTACTGAAAAAATACGTCTTTTAGTAGATGCAGGCCTTTCCGGTAAAGCCATTGTTACTGCTTTGGCTTCTATTGGGGTAGACCCTGCTACATTACACGGCATTTTAGTTACCCATGAACATAGCGACCATACTAAAGGAGTAGGCGTGCTTAGCCGTAAATATAATTTGCCTGTTTATGCTACTAAAGGTACTTGGCAGGGAATGGAGCGGGTCATTGGAAAAGTAGACCCTACAAACATCCGTACCTTTAGCCCCAAAGAAGATTTTTTTGTTAACCATATCGGGGTGGTTCCCTTCTCCATTCCTCACGATGCTATGGATCCCGTTGGTTTCCGTCTTTTCCATGGGGGCTTTAGCCTTTCCGTCGCTACCGATTTAGGACATTATTCCTCTCATGTACATCAAATGATTGCAGGGTCGGACATTGTTTTGTTAGAAAGCAATCACGACGAAAATATGCTTTTAGCCAACCCCAAATATACCCATCGCTTGAAGCAGCGTATTTTAAGTAGAAAAGGCCATTTAAGCAATGAAGACTGTGCCAATGCTACTGTTGCTTTGGTGGAAAGTGGGGTTCAGCATATTATTTTAGGCCACTTAAGTGGTGAAAACAACTTGCCGGAACTGGCTTATGAAGTTACTCGCCAAACCTTAGAAGAAAGAGGGATTCTTATTGGTAGAGAAATAGGTATTGACATCGCCCCCCGCCATCAAGCCGACCGATTATACACCCTGGAAGACAAACCCATCGAATTTGCTGTAGGCATTTAAAAAAGGAGTTTGCTGTATTGAAGGTTACAAATAAACAAAATAGCAAATCTGTTCAAGGTTTGCTTATTTTATTGGTTTCCCAACTTTTGTTAGTATTTTTCCCTTATTTTTTATCTCTTTTTCCAAACCTTTCTTTTCAAAGTACCAACAACGGGCAATACTTAGTTTATATCTTTTTAGAAATTATTCTTTTTATGGTTCCTGCTATGCTTGTATTTAAAAAATGGAAAAAGGAAAAAGATCTCTTTTACTCCACTTTATGGACCTTTCCCCAGTGGAACAGTGTTTTTTGGCTTTTCATTTTATCCCTTACAGGCTTTTTCTTTTTTTATCATATTAGTGTTTATTGGACTTTTCTGTTAGATGCCTTAGGAGCAATTCTTCCTATTGCAGAGTTCCCGCTGCCCCAAAACAACATCGAAGTGATTTTAGCAATTGGTGCCATTGGCATTGCCCCGGCTTTTTGCGAAGAGTTCTTTTTTAGAGGATTCTTATTAAACAATTTAAAAAGAAGTTTTTCCCTTAAGTGGGCTACTTGGCTTACAGCCATTCTTTTTGCCATCACCCATCGTAGCTTAGGGGCTTTACCTGTGCATATTGCCTTGGGGTATTTACTTACTTACTTTACCGTAAAAACCGGCAGTGTAAATAGCAGCATTCTCTATCATCTTTTTCACAACACCATTAACTTATTAGCCTCTACTTTTATTGTAAAATGGTTCAGCCAGTTCCCCGAAGAAGTTCTTACTGCCACCAAGGCCAGCCAAAATGCTTTACCCTCTTCAGGTGGGTTGCTTCTTTCCCTCTTACCTACTTTTATTCTTGCTGGAGTGGGCTTTTTCTTTGCTCTTCGTAAAACCTTAAACGTCCTGCCTTCCACAGGAAATCTAACCCCTCAAGTAGAACCTCTTCAAAAAAAGCCCTCTTTTTTAACCCTTGTTTTCCTTTTTTCGTCCTTGCTTTTTATGGGGGTTTTTTATATTCTTCCTTTTTTATCCTAATCCTATTCCTATCATCATCTAACAGGAGGGGTTTTGTGAAAACCATGATTTTAGCTGTGGGCAAACTGAAAGAAAGTTACTGGCAAGAAGCCGCTCAGGAGTATATCAAACGTCTTAAACGGTTTACCACCTTATTACATGTTGAAATACCAGATTTGCCGGAACCTAACAACGCCAGTGCAGCTCAGCAACAACAGCTTATGGAACAGGAAGGAGAAAACCTCCTTCAAAAAATTAAACCCGGCGACTATGTGGTAGCTTTGGATATTAAGGGCAAAGCTTATTCCAGTGAAGAGTTCTCCAGTTTTTTACAGCATCAAAAACAAACAGGAAAAAGGCTGGTCTTTGTCATAGGCGGCTCTTTGGGTTTAAGTCCTAAAGTGCTTCAAAGGGCAAATACTAAAATTTCTTTTTCTTCTATGACATTTCCCCATCAGTTAGCTAGAATTCTCTTGTTAGAGCAGTGGTACCGAGGAGAAAAAATTGCTGCTAACGAACGATATCATAAATAATAGTCTTCTGGTAAAACATACAGTGCTATTGTAAATAAACAATGCTGCTCAAAAACACACCCTTGCTTTAAAAGACAAGAGTGTGTTTTTTTTTGCTTTCTCATTATCAACCTGTAGGCAGGGTGTTATGCCCTATAAGTCGTGTGTGGTATACACACATCCAACTGGGGAAAAATCCTGCCTTGTAAGCCACTTTTTGAGAAGGAATATTGCTGGATGCTGTTCCATAATAAGGTACAACGCCTCTATTTAAAATTTCTTTTGATAGGTGATTGGTTAAGGCCGTAGCTAAGCCATACCCACGGTATTGGGGAAATACATCTATGTCAATTTGCCACATGGTTTCACTATCCTGACTGGAACCTGCTACTCCTGCTATTTTTCCATTCTTTTTCGCCACCAAAGTCAGCATATCAGGTCTTGGGTGATAAAGATCATGTTGTATTGCATAGTTCAGCCCTTTCATTTGATAAAGGGAGGAAGTTTCTTTTCCTTCTCTTATTTCCATTATTCCTTTTACTTCATTAATAGGCTTTTCTTTTTAAACCAATCCTTCATTGGGCAAAAGAAAAAGCCGGTTTTACTGCCGGCTTTTTCTCCATTATACTTGGTAATGTTTTAAAGGCTTTAAATGCCAAATATTATCATTGTATTCTGTAATGGTTCTATCACTGGAAAATATACCGGAACTGGCCGTATTGGCAATGGCCATCTTCCACCATTTTTCTTTGTTTTGATAGTCTTCGTTTACCCTTATCTGGGCCATGGAGTAGGAGCCAAAATCCTTTAATACAAAGTAAGGGTCTGCCATTCCTCCTCCGTCCTTCATTAACAAGCTATGGTAAATATCTTGAAATAAAGCAGGGTTTTCAGGGCTTACGGTTCCATCGATCATTTGGGTTAAAGCTTTTCGTATTTCTTCATTGGTTTCAAAAATACTCATGGGGTTATAACTATGATCTTTGTACATCCCCACTACCGTATCTGCTCGCATACCGAAAATATAAATGTTTTCCATTCCCACCTGTTCTGTCATTTCCACATTGGCTCCGTCTAAAGTGCCTATGGTTAAAGCCCCATTCATCATAAATTTCATATTTCCTGTACCACTGGCTTCTTTACTGGCGGTAGAAATTTGTTCAGAAAGATCTGCACCGGGAATTAATATTTCCGCTTTAGAAACATCATAGTTTTCTAAAAACACCACCTGTAACATGGTTTTAGCTCTTGGATGCTTGTCAATTAATTTGGAAAGGGCAATAATAAAACGAATAATCTGTTTTGCGCTACGGTACCCTGGGCTGGCCTTGGCTCCAAAAAAGAAAGTTCGAGGTTCCATAATGTAATTGGGGTTATCTACAATCCGGTTATACAATACCAGAATATGTAAGGCGTTTAAAAGTTGCCGTTTATATTCATGTAATCGTTTTGCCTGTACATCAAACATAAAAGTAGGATCTACCTTTATTTTTTGGTTTTCCCAAATCATATCGGCTAAGCGTTTTTTATTATGTTGCTTAATTTCAGCAAACTTTTCCCTAAAGGCAGCATCTTCTTTAAAAGGCATCAATTCTTTTAATAAAGAGGTGTCTCTTATCCATTCTTCTCCAATAGCCTCGGTAATTAATGCTGTTAATTTAGGATTACAAGCCATCAGCCATCTTCTGTGGGTAATCCCGTTGGTAATAGCAGAGAATTTTTCCGGCATCATTTCATAAAAGTCATGAAAGGTATCTGCTTTTAAAATTTCTCCATGAAGTTTGCTTACCCCGTTTACACTATAGCTTACCGCTACACAAAGGTTGGCCATGTGTATTTGCTTGTTAGAAATAATAGACATGGCACTTATCTTATCCCATTGGCCAGGGTAAAACTCCCAAAGTTTTTCTCCAAGTCGTCTATTCAATTCTTCTAAAATCATATAAATCCTTGGAAGCATTTCCTTTACCATGGCCTCAGGCCATTTCTCCAAAGCCTCTGCCATAATGGTGTGGTTGGTGTAAGCTACGCTTTTGTTGGTAATATCATAGGCTTCCTCCCATCCCAAACCCTCTTCATCAATCAAAATCCGCATCAATTCCGGTATGCAAAACCCGGGATGGGTGTCGTTAATATGAAAAACAGCATAATCAGGGAGTTTGGAAAAATCATTTCCATGAACCCTTTTAAATTTTTTAATGGCCATTTGCAATGTTGCACTGGTGAAAAAATAATGTTGTCTTAAACGAAGTTTTTTCCCTTCCCAATGGTTGTCCTCAGGGTATAGCACTTTACTAATGGCTTCTGCGTTTTCAGCATCATCATTAGCTGTAGCATAGGCTCCTTGGCTGAAGCTGTTAAAATCAATAGGAACTGTGCTTCTTGCGCTCCACATATATAAGGTGTTAACAGTTTCCGTATCAAAGCCTACTACAGGCATTTTGTAGGGTATGGCTTCAACTACAGAAGTATCTTTTAATAAGTAAACATCTCTGTCTCCGTGACGTTCTTCTACTACGTGGCCTCCAAAATGTACCTCGCACATTTCTTCTCCTGCTGGTACTTCCCACATGTTTCCGTCTACAAGCCAATCGTCTGCTACTTCTACCTGTTGTCCCTCTACAATTTTTTGGCGAAACAGCCCGTACTCATAACGTATTGTTCCTCCAATGGCCGGCAAATCCAAGGAAGAGAGGCTATCCAAAAAACAAGCAGCTAAGCGTCCTAAGCCACCATTGCCCAACCCCGGCTCCGGTTCTTCTTTTAGCACCTCTTTAATATCAATATTCAGTTCTTCTAAAGCTTCTTTATATTCTTTCGTACTACAAAGATTTAAGATGTTACAATATAAAGAACGCCCCATTAAAAACTCAATGGAAAGATAATAAACTTTTTTTGCATTTCTTCTTTCCAATTTGTTTTGAGGAGTAGTCCATTTTTCCATTACTTGATCTCTCACCGTGGAAGCAACTGCTTTATAGATTTGCTGAGGGGTTGCTTCATCAATGGTGGTACCGTTGTATCTCCTAATTTTACTTTTAATACTCTGCTTAATCAGATCTTTATCAAAAGATTTTGCTACCATATTCAATTCCTCCTGTGGGTTTACTTGTACTCGTCATTTTAACATAAAGGTTTCTTTTTCACAAACGTCCCTTGTTGAACCTATGATATCCCTATGATATACTTTCTATAGTTTCAGAATAAAATGTTTCACGTGAAACATTTTTAGATTTCAAAATTCTTTTCAATGTTCCACGTGGAACAATTCTTAGGAGGGTAGTTTATGCCTGTTTGGACAAAAGAGCAACATGCTGCTATTTACGATCGAAATCAAGCTACTTTAGTTAGCGCTGCCGCCGGTTCCGGCAAAACCGCCGTCCTCATTCATCGAATTTTTTCTTTGTTGAAGGAAGATCAAATGGAACTGGATAGAATGCTGGTAGTCACCTTCACCCGGGCTGCCGCTGCTGAAATGCGGGAGCGACTAAGCGAATTGTTGTATTTAAAGGGAGAAAGTTCTTCCCATTTACGCAAACAGTTAGAAAAACTAGATCAGGCAAATATCAGCACACTCCATGTTTTTTGTAGCCAAGTAATCAAAGAGTATTTTCATATTATCTCCCTAGATCCTACCTCAAGAATTGTTGAGGGTGGAGAAAGAGATTCTTTACTGAACAAAGCCCTTTCAGAAACCTTGGAAAAAGCTTATGAAGAGGGAACTGAAGCTTTCCTAGCCCTGGCTCACCGCTATACCGACAAAACCATTGGAGAATTTATTCAACAATTATACCAATTTCTCATGTCGCAGCCCGCCCCTTGGGAATGGCTTGAAGAAAAACTTTCCAACTTCCCTAATTCTTTAGATACCTTAATCAAACACCCTTGGTTTTCTTCTTATTGCAACGACTTGCATCTTCAAATCCAAGGCCCTTTGGCCTTAGCTAAAGAGATGGTGGATTTTTGTAACCTTCCCAGCACTTACCCTCCCTGCATTCCCGTAGCAGAAAAAGATTTAGAACTTACTTTTCTCCTAAGCGAGGATCTTTTTTCTCACAGTCAAGACCTTTGGGAGAAAGATTACACTCAAGGAAGAATGACTTTGCCTCAAACTAAAAAAGATACCCCGGAAGAGCAAGTTGCTTGGCAAAAAGCTTTTAAAGAAAAACGTGAGCAATGGAGAAAGCTTTTTGCTGATGTTATCAACAACTTGCTACAAGACAGCTCTTTTATTCTTGAAAACATTTCTGCAACTCACCTTCCGCTACAGGGATTAGCTCAAGTTACCTTTCAGTTTTACCAGTATTTTCAAGTGTTAAAAAAAGAAAAAAAGGTTTTTGATTTTCACGATTTAGAACATTACACCCTTGCTATTATGCAGCATAAACAGGTACGAGAACAGCTTCAATCCCGCTATGATGCTATTTTTGTAGATGAATATCAGGACACTTCCGGCATTCAAGAGGCCATTTTAAATAGTTTATTTCAAAAAAACCAGCTATTTATGGTAGGTGATGTAAAGCAAAGTATTTATCGCTTTCGCTTAGCCGATCCAACCCTGTTTTTAGAAAAACACAAAACCTTTTCTAAAGAAGAAAAAGCCTCTATGCGAAAAATTGATTTGCAAAAAAACTTTCGTTCTTCTCCAAAGGTTTTGGAAGGAATCAACCAAGTTTTCACCCATGTTATGAATGATCAAGTTACTGAAATTCAATATGATGAGGACGCCCTCTTGCTACCAGGATTGCCTTCAACGGTTACCGGCGAAACCACTTTATACATTAATTTGTCCTCAGTTAAAAACTCAAATAAATCTGAATTCATAGAAGCGGAAGAAGAAGAGGCTTCTTTAAGTAAAATTGAGCAAGAAGCCACCCTTGTTGCTGACTATTTTATTGAATTATACGGACAAACCCTTTCTCTGGGAGAAAAAAGCCACATACTCTCTTGGAAAGATATGGTAGTTTTATTGCCTAAAGCAAGAAACGTAGCAAAAAAAGTAGCTGAAATTTTACAAGCAAAAGGAATTCCTGTATATTCCGATGCCGATGAGGAGTATTTTTCCTTGCCGGAAGTAAGCCAAATAATGGCCTTTCTCCACATCATTGATAATCCACTACAAGATTTACCACTATTGCAAATGTTAAAATCTCCACCTTTTTTCTTTACAGAAGAAGAGCTTTCTGCCATTCGTATTCATTTGCCTGACAAAGAAGCTTTTTTTCATCAGGCCTTTTTCTCTTTAGCCAACTCTTCCTCTGCCACGCCTTTAAAAGCCCGCTGTGAAGAAGTAGTACAAAGGCTTTCTCAATGGGAAAGACAAGCCTATTACTTGCCCTTAGATCAATTTTTATGGCAGCTGCTAATGGATACGGATATTTACACTTTAGCCGGAGCCATGCCTGGAGGGGAGGTTCGGCAAGCTAATTTACGTCTTCTTTGCCAACGAAGCTACAACTTTTCCCAACTTCATCAAGGAAAGCTTCACGAGTTTCTTCTTTTAGGAGAAACCCTTTCCCTTTCCGGGGACAGCCAAACTGCCAAAATTCTTGGCGAAGGAGAAGATGTTGTACGATTAATGACTATCCATAAAAGTAAAGGTTTGGAATTTCCTGTGGTAGCTGTGATGGAATTAGGTTCCTTGCTTCATGGCAGAAGACAAACAGGAGATCTTTTTTTGCATAAAGATTTAGGCCTTGCCCTTAGTCATATTAACTATCAAAAACGATATAAAGTAAAAACCTTAGGACAACGTGCTATTTATTTACGAAGTCAATTGGAAGAGAAAGCAGAAAAAGCGCGAATTTTATACGTAGCCATGACCAGAGCGAAAAATTATTTGCTGTTGGTTGGATCTTTAACTTACCTATCTTCAATGAAACGTTGGTCTTTACCAGAAGGTACCTATAGTGTTTTTGAGGGAAAATCTATGTTAGACTGGGTTTGCCAATCTTTATATTACACTCCTCAAGGGTTACCATTACAGACTCTTCTGCCTCAAGAAGAAAACTTCTCAACAAGTTATACACATGCCTCAAACCCTTGGAAAATAAAGATTATTGAAAACATTTCCCCACCCCTTGTGGAAAAAAAACAAAACTACCAACAATTGCTTCATCATCTCTTATCCTTAGGAAATCAAAGTTTTCCCCTTTCCGATTTTTCTTTTTACACAGCTGTGGATAAGCTTTCCCCACCTCTTAAAACCTCTGTTTCTTCTTTAACCCAAAAAAGTTTTTATCCCAATCAATATGTTGCTTTACAAGAAGAAACTTCCCTTACAAAAGCCTCGGGAGAAAGTCTCATTGCTCCACTTAAACTCTCTCCCTTACCAAGCAGTCCCAAATATATGGATAATCACCTTGCTTTTACCTCTGCTCAAAAAGGAACCTTTACCCACCGAGCATTAAGTTTACTAAACTTAAAAGAATTGAAAAATCTGCAAGATGACCATCTTTTTGAAGTTATTGATGGACAGTTAAACACCTTAACCCAAAAGGGAGTATTTACTCCGGAAGAAAAAAAAGCCATTCATCTGCCTTGGTTATGTGGTTTTTTCACTAGTTCTTTAGGGAAGAGACTTTTGAATAGCTCTACAGTTTATCGAGAATATCCTTTCGTATACCAGTTGCCAGGCGGTGAAACTTTAGTTCAAGGGGTGATTGATTGCTGTTTTATAGAGAATAACCAATTTGTATTACTGGATTATAAAACAGACTATGTAGAAAGCTTAACCACCGTTACCCAGCGCTACCAAGGGCAAATTTCCTTATATCGGCAAGCCCTTGAAGCCATTACAAAAAAAACTGTTAAGGAAAGTTATATTTATTTGCTTCGCACAGGAGAGCATCTATTGTTTTAGGAGGTTTTATGAAGTCTTTTCCGAAAAAATTAGATTACCATCTTCATTCTTCTCATTCCTTTGATGGAATTCAAAGTATTTATGAAGCTTGCCATCAAGCTGTATCCTTAGGCCTTGATGAAATTTGTTTTACTGAGCATATTGACTTATATCATACAAATAGTGAAGTAGCCCAAATTCCTATTTTTTCTAAGTGGCTAACTGATATTGAAAGTGCCATTAGTAAGTATCCTAGCTTAACCATTCGTAAGGGATTGGAAATTGGTGACCTTGCCCCTCACCGCGAGGAGATATATGCCCTTTTAAAGGCTTTACCTTTAGATTTTCATCTTCTTTCCCTTCATTTAGTAGATGGACTAGACCCTTTTGATTCTGAATACTTTGAAGGAAAGACCCAACAAGAGGCCTATGAAAGATATTTAGCTTTAAAACTGGAGTCTGCAAAAAATTTTGATGAAACTCTTTTTGATTCCTATGCTCACTTAGGGTATGTAGGAAAATTTGCTCCCTACCCTAAAAAAGCTCGTCCCTTATCCTACCACCACGGACCAGAACTAATTGATGAAATTTTAAAAACCTTAATTGAAAAGGAAAAAGCTTTGGAAATTAATGCTTCAGGGCTACGAAACACCTCATCTCCTATTCCAAGTCAAAGTATCATTAAGCGCTATTTGGATTTAGGTGGAGAGTTCTTCACTTTTTCTTCTGATGCCCATAAAGTTGAGGATATTTATGGCCATGTGGCAGAAGCCAAAGAAATTGCAATTTCTTTGGGAGCAAAATGGGAACTTTCTTTTAAAAACAGGCAAAAATCTCTTGTTCCGCTTTTTTAAAAAGTGGTTTCTTTAGGTTCTATTTCTTCTATCTTTCGCTAAAAAGGGTTTTTACGTTCTTTAACCTCTCGTATTATTGACATAAATGGTTTTGTGTGGCATTCTAATACTATAGCAAAACCATTTGAAAGGAGGCTGATTATGTCTCTTCAAGCTACTGTCACTTACTTTTTTCATAGTGGTTTCTCTGTGGAAATAGGAGAAACATTGCTGATTTTTGATTATTGGGAAGGTGCTCATCACCAAAGCATTCCTGATGAATTAAAAATCACTCCCCAAACCCTTGCTATGTATAAAAAAGTATTTGTGTTTATTTCTCACTCTCATCCGGATCACCTAGATGATATTGTTTTTACTTGGAAAGATCATCCGGATATTGCCTACATTGTATCTTACGATATGCCTATTGGGGTGCGGGGAAAACGCCTTGCTCCTCAGGATCAGTTGCGCCTTAGCGATCAGGTAAAGGTAACAGCCTATGAATCTACCGATTTAGGGGTTTCTTTTATGGTGGATGCCTTTGGCCTTCGTATTTTTCATGCAGGGGACTTAAACCTTTGGCATTGGAGAGAAGAGAGCAGTTTAAGAGAAATTGAAGCAGCTGAAGAGGCATATGAGAAAGCCGTTGCTCCCCTAACTGGTCAACATATCGATTTATGTATGTTTCCTGTTGACCCTAGAATGGGATATTTATTTGATGCCGGTGCCCAGCACTTTTTGCTGGCTACCAAACCTAGGCTTTTTATTCCCATGCATTGGCATGGCCGTGTTGAAGTAGCCCAAGATTTTGCCCGGCGATCTAGAAGTAAATATACGGAAATTTTGCCTTTAACCCAGCCCGGTGAATTTGCTCTTTTGGTCTTTGACGAACAAGAACTTAAAATTCAAGTAGTTTCGCCTACTTCCTATACTTCTCCCGTTAAAAGAATGGATACCAATCCCACTTCTTCCGATCCTCTCACTTACCGTAACACCCTCTCTCCTTCACCTATTGAAGAGTTTTACACAAAAGAAAATCCTTTTGCAGATAGTGATTTGCCTGTTTCTTTAGAAGAAGACCCTCAAGAGGACGACCCTGGAGAATTTTAATTTTAAGGAGGTTATTTAATGTTTACTTTTGCCCATCAAAATTTTAATGTAGCCAATTTAGAAAAAAGCTTAGCCTTTTATCAAAAAGCCTTAGGCCTAAAAGAGGTACGACGCAAAGAAAAAGAAGATGGATCTTTTATTTTGGTTTACTTAACAGACCCTGTAGGCACTTTTCAATTAGAACTTACTTGGCTTAGAGACCATCCCCAGCCTTATGACTTGGGCGAAGTGGAATTTCACTTGGCTTTTATTGCAGACGACTACGATGCGGCCTATACCCTTCACAAAGAAATGGACTGTATCATTTATGAAAATCCTGCTATGGGTATTTACTTTATTGTTGATCCTGATGGCTACTGGCTAGAAATTGTTCCAAAAAAATAATGTTTAAGGGTGGCGAGAAAATCGACACCCATTTTTTATTGCCTTTCTTGATGATAAATTTGATAAAAAGTTTCAAACCAATGATGATAAGTTTCTTTATGAAAAGAATTTTTTAAATATACAAAATTAAATTCTCTCTTCCATTGAGAATTTTCAATTTCTATTTCCTTTAATTCCTCTTTTATGATTTCTTCTTTTGCAGCTACTTCATATAAAAAGCTTATTCCCACTTCTTGAATGACCAATTTTTTTATAGCAGCCATATTTCCTATTTCAATAAGGGTTTTAAAGCTATTTATGGTATAGTTGTGCTGGTTTAATACGTTTTCTAAAATCTCTCTGGTACCCGATCCTTTTTCGCGTAATATTAAGGGCGCTTCTAAGACTTCTTCTAAGGAAGTCTTTTTTTGACCAAAAACACTTTTGGCTGAGGAAACGGGAATAAATCTTTCCAAACTGAATAACTGGTAACCAAAAAGACTTTTATCAAAAATTCCTTCTACTAAAGCAAAAGCAATGTCCCCTTGGTAAAGTTTTTCAAGAAGGGTTTGGGTGTTACCTACCGACATATGTATTTTCATCATAGGATTTTTTAGTAATATTTGAGAAAGGAGATGGGGCATTACATACTCTCCTATAGAAAGAGTCGCTCCAAAGGTGATCTCTTTTTCTTTGTTTTCCTCTTCTAATAAAAAATTTTCGAACATCTTTCCATCTGCCATGACTGTGGTTACAAAAATTTTAAGCTTTTCTCCTTGAGGAGTTAAGGAAATTTTTCTATTTTGGTAAGCAAATAATTTACAGCCATAATGGTTTTCTAAATACTGGATATGCTGGGTTACCGCCGGCTGAGTAATGTTTAAAGCTTTGGCTGCTTTCGTATAATTTTGTATATGGCTTAAAGCCAAAAAAGTTTCATGTCTAAAATCTAAAAGCATAAGCACCTCAATAAGTTCAATTTATAGTTCTATAAGTTTTTATCATTAGATTTTATCATTAACCCATAGTACAATCAAGAAGGAAATAGATGAATGAGGTGATTATGTGGATAAACTCAAAAAAAACCTTCCCGGTTTTGCTATAGTTGTATTGGTTGCAGGAGCTGCTTTTTTACTTAACAGGGTTCTTCCGGTAGATATACTTGGAGAAACTTTATTAGCCCTTTTAATTGGTATGGCATTAAATCCCTTTTTAGGCCATTTTAAAGTTTTTGATAAGGGCATTGCCTTCTCTTCCAAAACAGTGCTACGGTTAGGGATTGTTCTAATGGGGATTAACTTAAGTTTCTCCCAGGTTTTTCAAGTGGGAAAATATGCCCTGGTGCTAATGGTTTTTACCCTTTCTACTTCTTACATCATGGCTTTTATTTGTGGAAAAATATTTAAAATTAATTGGAAATTAACCAGTTTATTGGCTACCAGTACTGCTATTTGTGGTGGTACTGCCGTTGCTACCCTGGGGCCTACTATTGAAGCCGATCATAAAGACATTGCCTATGCTATTTCTGCCACTTTTTTGTTTGATATATTAACAGTGATTTTATTTCCTTGGTTTGGAAAACTATTAGGTTTTAGTGATGTAAGCTACGGTTTATGGATTGGTACTGCTGTAAATGATACTTCTTCTGTTATTGCAGCAGGCTATGCCTTTTCTGATGCTGCAGGTGCTTTGGCTACCATTGTAAAATTAACCCGCACCCTATTTATTGTGCCTATCGTGTTGATTTTTTCTTGGATACATGTAAAGAAAAAAGCCAAAGAACAAGGGACACCCTTTCAAGAAGAAGTAAAACAAAAAATTTCTATTACTAAAATATTTCCTTGGTTTATTCTTCTTTTTCTTGGAGCAGTAGCAATAAAAAGTACAGGCCTTCTACCTAATGCTACAGTTAACACCTTAGCCACTTTATCTAAATGGTTTTTAGCCATGGCCTTAGGTGCTATAGGCCTACATACCAGCTTTAAAGAAGTAGCTTCTACCGGTTTTAAGCCCATGGTAGCCGGAGTGATTATTGATACTTCTGTAGTGGTTGTGGCTTTAATTGCCCAAGGAGT
>CAZEIB010000002.1:0-15491 GCA_964511785.1 uncultured Oscillospiraceae bacterium | reverse complement strand
GAGTCAAAAAGGATTGTTTTCCCCTGAAGAACTGGTTTCCTCCTCCTTTGTTTCCACAGAATTATCAGCCCCTATCACAGAAGATAGCCCGGCTACCTTTCCTTTTGTTCATCAAGGAGGGAATTTGTTGGAAATCAAATTGCAGGTAAGTTTGCCTCAAGCCAATGGGGGTGATTTTTTTGATCAATATTTTTATGCTTCTTTAACCGACGCCCAAGGTGAAGAGTTAGAGTTTTGGGTTGTTGAACTAACGGATAAAATTATCCAAGAGGAAAATGTCATTTTGTCCTTAATGGAAAAAACCACTTCTAGCCTAACAGGAGGACAGTCCTATCTGTTAACCCTTTCTACCGATGAAATGGATCCTTTCAAAGCTCCTTCACTACAAGTAGGCACTTCTAAAAATAGTCCTATTGCTTCTTGGGCTTTAGCAGGTGAAAACCAACCAGCCTTACCCGGAATTATATTTAAAGTACAGCAGCCAATAATAAATTTAGAACTTCTTCTTCCTCTAATCATCCTTTTAATAGCCATCCTTTTCGCTTTGTTTTTACCAAAAATTCCCTCAAATAAAATTAGGGTTATTTATCAAATCCTTCTTTGGGTTTTTCTTCTTTTCTCAAACCTTTGGCTCGTTGAAAAACTGGCTTCCAATAAAGAGATTCTTTCCTTTTATGCTGTTTTATGGAATATGATTATTTTTATGGTGTTTTATTTTCTTTTTCTTTTTATATCAAACAGATTTTGGCTTGCTAATATTTTAGGAACTTTTTTGATCTTAGCAGGAGGCCTCGCAAATCACTATTTGCTTTTATTTAGAAACACCACCCTGTTGCCTCAGGATTTTTATGGTATTTCTACAGCTATTGAAGTTGCGGGCAATTATGCCTTTACCCTTTCCTACTACCTTCTTTTTGCCCTTTTATTTTTTATTTTTGTGGTTTTTGCCGCTTTCCGCCAAAGAGAAAAGGTTCTTCAAAGAAAGGAAAAAGCCCATTGGCGAAAGCGACTCATTTCTTTGGCTTTATTCGGAGCCTTTTCCTTTCTTCTTTGGTCTAATATAGAAGACCCTAATCGTTATTCTAAAACCTCTGTAGGAAAGCTTGATCAATGGAGCCAGAACGGTGCAGCAAGAAGAAGTGGGTTGTACTTGAATTTTGCTGTGAATATTCCCTCTATGCTAAGTACGAAACCAGCCAACTATCAGCCTGAAAAGTTTGTAAATAAGCTTTCTCCTCCTATGGTAAAGGATTTTGCTCCAATTTCGAATTCTTTGCCTAATGTAGTACTAATTTTAAATGAGTCCCTTGCTGATTTTAGTTTTTTAGGAGATCCCGGTTTAACTAAAGATTACTTGCCTTACATCCATAGTCTTTCTCAGCAAGAAAATACTTATTATGGTAGGGCAGTGGTTCCGGTTTTTGGAGGATTAACCAGTACCAGCGAGTTTGAGCTTTTAACCGGTTTTTCTATGGGTCTTCAAAATACTTCCTATGCACCTTTTGCTACTTATATTCATAGAAACAACCCTCTTCCTTCTTTAGCCAGCTATTTTGTCAGCTTAGGGTATGAAAAAACCATAGCCCTTCACCCCCAAAATGGTAGAAATTGGGACAGAGATACAAGTTGGCCTTTGTTGGGCTTTACCTATTCTTATTTTGAAGAAGATCTTCCTCACATTCAACGCCTCAGAGGCTTTCCCGATGACCATTCTCTATATGAAAATATTATTGATATCATGGCAGAAGGTCCAACAGAGCCCCATTTTGTTTATGCTTTAACCATGCAAAACCATGGAGGCTATGAGGTAGAAGGCTTTGAAAGCACTATACACTTTAAAGATTCACATAAAAGTGAATTGTATCCTAGTGTTGAGCAGTATGCCACCCTTGCAAACATTTCCGACCAAGCTTTTCAAGAGTTGATTTCATATTTTTCCACCATCGATTATCCTACCCTGGTCATTATGTTGGGTGACCACTTCCCCGGTCTTTCCGGGGATTACTTAGATGAAATAAGACAAAACGATCATCCTCATTTTTTAAACCAAACAAGTGTTTCTTTTTACCAAACCCCTGTAATTATGTGGAGTAACTATGATTTAACTTTTGAGACGGTTCCTGACTATTTTAGCCTGAATTACTTGGGAAGTTTAATAAAGGAAGCCGCAGCTTTGCCTTTAACTTCTTTTGATTTGTTTTCGTTGGAATTATTAAAATCTTATCCTATTATTTCTAAACAAGGTCATTTTAATAATGAAGGAAAACAGTTTACCACCGAAGAAATAATAGAAAATCCCTTGATTAACCTATATGAGCAAATTATTTATAACAATATACTGGATCTTAAAAATACCAATTGGGAGTTATTCTCCCTTGAATAGCCCCATATTTAGCCAAATTTTCCCTAAAAGAAGGGTTTTGCTCCTTCTTTTAGGGTCTTTTAAACCTTTTTGCTCTTTTTTAATGTTCGTGTATTTATTCTTTTAACTAGACTTTTTTCACCTTTTAGTGTATATTGAAAAGGCTTTTTGAAAAAAACGCGAACATTTAACATGAAGGAGCGAATAAATATGTCTTTTTTCGCAGATTTAGGTCCCTTTTTATTGGCAGTAATTTTTGTTACGGTTAACGGTATTACCCAGCTTTCCTATGCCGCCTCTTTAGGTTTTGCTTTAAAACCCACTTCCTTTGCTTACTTTATCGGTGCTATTGGTAATGCTTTAACAGGTTCTGTTACCCCCATTGCAGGGCAGGCAGAAACTTTAACCGTATCCGGTCTTGAAAAAGATATGCGTAACCGAATTAGTTCTTTACTGATTGCCGCTTTTTCTATGATTATTTTAGGCCTTTTTGGCGGAGTAAATAAAATTGCCAACTTTGCAGGCCAAGCTGTTGTAGTAGGAATGATGAGCGGTGTTGGATTAATTTTATCTTCCGTGGCCATTGATATGTTTTCCCAAGAAAAACGTACAGCCACTGTTTCTATTATCAGTGCCCTTTTAACCTATGCTTTTACCATTAAAAGCCCCAATGCAGTTGTATACACTGTAGCGGTTTCTGTACTGGTGTCCACTTTAGATTTTGTACTTTTCCAAAAACGTCGTATTGATTTAAGTGAAATTGCCCGTGCCAACGGCCAAAGTACTGAACAAATTATGAGTAACGACTGGAGATTTTGGAAGAAATCTTTTTGGAGTGAGTTTAAAGTTATTAAACCCACCTTTAACGGAAAAGTATTGTTAGGAGCTTTAAGCTTTATTTGTTTAAATATTGGTTCCAACACTGCCTTTGGAAACATTACTGCCAGCCTTGCAGGGCAAACCCAAAATTTAGACCATTTAACCATTATTAACTCTTTAGCTGATATACCCAGTGTAATTTTTGGCGGTGCCCCTATTGAGGCCATTATTTCAGGAACTGCCGCTGCTCCTTGGCCTGTACTGGCCGGTATTGCCATGATGTTATTAACAGGAATTTTACTACTTACAGGCCTAGTAGGTAAAATTAGTAAATACGTGCCTGCCCAAAGTATTTCAGGTTTTTTACTGGTGATTGGTTTTATTATTACCTTCGTGCCTAACTTAACCGCCGTTACCCAATTAGACCCTGCCATGGGAGGCGGAAGCCCTATACAAGGCTATGTAGCCCTTGGGGTAACTGCTTTAACCAAAAATCCTTTTATTGGTATGGTTGCCGGTATATTGGTGCGTTACTTAGGTGCTTACATCGGCTTGGCATAATCAAAAACATAGGAGAAAGATATGGCTAACAAAAATATTCCCTCTAGTTACAGGGTGCAACTACATAAAGATTTAACCTTGGATTTACCTTTGGTCACTTTTCCAAACGGTTTTCAAATTTACAGTTTTGATATGTTAGGCAAAGGAAAATGGAACTACCTTACTGCCTTATCTTTAAAAGAAAAATTGGCTCCTTACGATTTTTCCATATTAATTACTGCTGAGGCTAAGGCAATTGGAATGGTTCAGGCCCTTGCTCAGGAATACCACCATGAAGAATATGTGGTTTTTAGAAAAAGTAAGAAACCTTACATGACTGATCCCATTTCTGTAGAGGTAACCTCTATTACCACCGATAGGCAGCAGGAGTTTTGGCTGGGGAAAGAAAGTTTTTCCTTACTAAAGGGAAAAACCGTATGTTTAGCTGACGATGTTGTTTCAACAGGAGGCACCATTGATGCCTTTATTACCTTGGCCAAAGAAGTGGGCTTTACCATTGGCGTTATTGCCTGTGCCTTAACCGAAGGAGAAGAGCGAAGCCATTATAAAGGCATTCCTTTAGTTTGTTTAGATCACTTCCCCCTGCCTTAAGGTTAAAACTTAAAAAGAGCCTGTAAGAGAATAAATTCTTACAGGCTCTTTTTATAATACTTTACTTAAAAAAGTTTGTGCCCTTTGGGTTTTAGGGTTTGTAAAAAACATTTCCGGAGTAGTATCTTCTAGCAATAGACCTTCATCTAAAAAGCAAATACGGTTTGCAACTTCTTTGGCAAAGCCCATTTCATGGGTTACCAATACCATGGTAATGCCACTGCCTGCCAAGTCTTCAATCACTGCCAATACTTCTTTTACCATTTCAGGGTCTAAGGCACTGGTAGGTTCATCAAAAAGTACTACTTCAGGCTCCATAGCCAAGGTACGAGCAATAGCCACCCGCTGTTTTTGCCCACCGGACAAAGTATCAGGATACACTTGGGCTTTTTCTTCCAGCCCTACTCTTTTTAATAATTCCAAGGCCTTTTCTTCTGCCTCTTTTTTGCTTTTCTTTTTCACTTGAATAGGGGCATAGGTCATGTTTTCCATCACCGTCATATGGGGGAATAAATTAAAATGCTGAAAAACCATTCCCACTTTTTCCCGTACTCTATTCACCTCAATAAAGTTTTCTTCCCTGATTTTTTTCATTAAATCCTTATACTCTTTTCCTTCACGGTTTTTAAGTAAATCTTTCGCCTTAATTTCCATAATCACTTCATGCTCAAGGGCAGGGGTTATAGGTTTTTCCTTGGCTTTAATAAGCTGTTTAAAAGTATTGGTAGCTTTAATCACATCAAAATGAAGGTAGGGATCTACGGGGGTAATCAGTTTTCCATTAAGCCAAATTTCTCCATAGGTAGGTTCTTCAAGAAGGTTAATTGCCCGAAGAAAAGTGGATTTGCCTCCGCCGGAAGGGCCTACAATACAAACAATTTCACCATCATCAATGGTGGTGGTAACCCCTTTTAAGACTTCCAGCTGATGAAAATTTTTATATAAGCCTTTAATTTCAATCATTTTTTGTTTACCACCCTTTCAAGGCCTTTTCCAAGAAAAGAAAAACCCATTACCAATACAAAGTAAAAAACAGAAGCAATTAAATAAGCTTCAAAGGCCCTATAACTGCTGGATACCACATTTTGCCCCACCCTAAGGATATCTACTAACCCAATGGTGGATATTAACGTAGTATTTTTTAACAGGCTGATAAACTCATTAATTAAGCTGGGCAGTACACTTTTAATAGCCTGAGGGAAAATAATGTCCTTCATGGTTTTTCCATAGCCTACTCCTAAGGCCTTAGCTGCCTCCCATTGTCCCTTATCTACAGAAAGAATTCCTCCTTTTAAACTTTCAGAGATATAAGCAGCGGAGTTCATACCGAAAACCAAAGTACCTGTTTGAAAAGCAGTAAAAGGAACACCGGTGATAATGGGAAAGCCAAAGGCTACCATGAACACCTGTACCAGTAGAGGAATTCCCCTGAAAATAGCAGTATATACCCCTGCAAAGCCATTTAACACTTTGCTTTTAGCAATTTTACATAAAGAAAGGGGGATACTAATTAAAAGCCCCAGTAGCAAACTGGAAGCTGTAATTTTTAACGTAACCAAAGTGGCTTCAAAAAACATGGGCAGGTAAGGCCACACCACTGTAAAGTCTAATTTCATAAACAGAGCTCCTTGTAACACCGCTAAAACCACTGCTAAGCAGTGGTTTTAACAGAAATATGATTCTTCATGTTTTTTGATTATTAATATAACCAGTATTGAACCATTTCTTCCAGTAAGCCCGATTCAATCATTTGGCTTAAGGCTTTGTCAAAAACTTCTGTAAGGTCACTTCCTTTTGGAAAGGCAATGTTGTAACTGTCAGCCTGAGCCCCTTCTACCACAAAATATTTTAGTGCTTCTTTTTCGTCAATCAAGTTGGTGGCAACCAGTTTTTTACAGCCGTTGGAACTGGTCATCCCTGCTACCACCCCTTCCATACCTTGAAGTACTGCTAAACCTAAAGCAGCTTGCCCTTCAAAGGTTTTTAAGGTAGCCCCTTCAATATCGTTAATAATTTTTTCGTAAGTGGTCCCTTGAGAGCAGGCCACTACTTGCCCTTTTAAATCTTCATAACTGTTTAAGGTTGAATCAATAGGTACCACGCAACCCACTTGGGTTTCTACATATACTTTAGAAAAATCTACTACTAAAGCCCGTTCCTCGCTGTAGCTTAAACCGGAAATAACAAAATCGGCACTGCCTGCCTGTAAACTGCCAATAAGCCCAGCAAACTTCATAGGTTCAATGGTTACATCAAAACCTAAGGTTTTGGTTAAATAGTAAATAATATCAATGTCTAAGCCTTCATAGCCTTTTATACCGATAAGGTCATCGTCTCCAATGATATCTGCATATTTATCCTTATTTTCTGCAAAAAAACTTTTTGGAGTTTGGGGGGTAGTGGTTTCAAAAAACATAAAATCCGGACTCATAGCCACTTTTAGGGTTTTTCCTGCAATTGGAGAAAGAGATTCTTCTGCCAAAGCTCCTATTCCTACAAGAGATAATAGTAAAGAGACCATTAATGTAATTGATAAAAGTTTTTTCATATTCCTTCTCCTCTTTAAACAGATTAATCATACGGTGGTTATGTATAATTATACATCATTTTGTTTTTTTGTCAATGCTTTCGTTTTGTTTTATTCTTGTTTTTCTTTTACTAGCACTTTTCCTAAAAACTTTACTAAAAAACACAGAATTTCTTCTGTGTTTTTTAGAACTGAATCCTTGAGCATATTCTTTGTATACTCATTGTATGCTCATTTGTTTTATTCTTTTTTCATTAGCCATAGTAATCCTTGAGCGATACGCCAAGGCACTTGATGAAAATGCCCTCCTTGGTGCCACTGGAAGATGGTTTCCCTTACATTGCCATTATCCTTTAGCAAACTTGCGGTTTTTTCAGTGATTTTCCCTACTTGTGCCATACGTGGATTACGAGTTTTCTCTTCTTCCTTCCCTAAGCTTAAATAAATACGGCTATTTAATGGCAGCTCCTTATTTTTTATATATTCCATCCATCCATCAAACCAAAGGGAGGCTGAGCAACTAGCTACAGAGCCTGAAAGTTTTCCTTCAAAAAAGGCCCAAAGGGCAAAAAGTCCTGATAAGGAGTAGCCTAAAAAGGCAGTATTTTCAAAAGTATATTCCCTTTTTGTTTGTTTTTGGACCAAAGGGATCAGGGTATTTTCTATCCATTTTAAAGTGTTTTTTCCCTCTCCTGAAAAAGGAGGTTCTTTTTTAAACAGGGGAGCGGCTTCCCAAGGGGTATAATCTTTGTTCCAGTTTGGAGAAGAAAAAGCCGCTAAAATAAAGGGATAACAATAGCCCTCTTCAATTTTTTCTATAACTAAAGGAGCTATTTCTTCCCATTGGTTAGGAAAGTTTTCTCCCGTAGGAAAAATTACAAGAGGAAGAAATTTATTTTCTTCTTCTTTGCCCAGATGATACAACCAAACTTCTTTTCCTTCTATATTAAAATCATGAAAAAGTAAATCCATCTTTGCCCTCCTTTAATGATATTGTTAAGCCAACTGGAAAAAGTTTTTGTTTTTCCTAAAAACATCAAAGTTATTCTTTTTATTTCTTATTGTCTCTTTCAACCTTGCAACCCCAAAAGGGCTTTGGGATTGCCCTTTGATTCTTTCGCAACCCTTCATAAAAAAAGAATAATTTTATGTTGAAAAATATAGCAAAACCCACTTGATTGATTTTTTTATTGGTTTCATTATAGTCAACTTTTTTATATAAAATTCCCTGTGCCTTATTATTAGCACAGGGAAATATTAGGCTAAGGGCTTTAAATAATCATAGCAAATTTTTGCCGCTTCCAAGGGAGGCATTTCAGGAGAATCATCCATTTCCATTACCAGCCATTTGCTACCTGCTTCTTTCGCTGCCTTAACAATGGCCCTAATATTGTTTACCCCCTGCCCTAAGGGTTTATACATAAAATCCGGCCTTTCCCCAGGCTCAATCACTTCTCCTTCTTTGGCTAAAGCTACATTGGAAGGATTACCTATATAATCCTTTACATGAACCAAGGGAGCTCGGTTTGTATATTTTAGTATATATTCAACGGGATCAAGACCTGCATAGTGTACCCAGCAAGTATCTAATTGGGTTGCCAAATGTTTTTGGGGAATTGCATCAAAAATAAAATCCAAACCATATTGACCACCAACCTTGATAAATTCAAAATCATGGTTATGGTATAAAAGTTTTATTCCTGCCTGTTTACAAAGTTTACCAAAATATTGTAAAAATTGAAGGGTCGCTGCAAATTTTTTCCCACCGGGTCTGGTATCCATGTCTAAACCGGGAATGACCATATACTCACAGCCGATAGCTTGATGGTAAGCAATTAGCCCAAAAGGATTTTTTTGAGCAGCTTCTAAGCCCACATGGCTGGAAATACCTTTTAGCTGATATTTTTCTAAAAGATTTTTGATCTCTTCTGAAGGCTTTTCAAAAAAACCGGCGAATTCTACCCCATCATAACCAATTTTATAAAGGGTAGAGAATACTTTTTCTAAGTTTTCAGCAGTTTCTTCCCTGGCGGAATATAGCTGGTATGCAATAGGAAGCAAGGTTTTCACCTCTTTCTTTTTTAATAAAAAAAAGGGAACCGAAATAATCGGCCCCTTTATTTTATATTACAGCAATGATTTTAAATAATTGTAAGATATTTTAGCAGCTTCCAAGGGAGGCATTTCTAAGGATAAGTCCATTTCAAAGACCAACCACTTACTTCCTGCTTCTTTAGCCGCTTTAACAATTCCGGGAATATCATTGATTCCCTGGCCCAAAGGTTTGAACATAAATGCAACCTTTTCATCTGCTTCCCCTGCCCCTAAAAGACCATAAGGTGTGGCGCTATCGCTATATACCCCTACGTAATCTTTCATATGTACCACAGGTACCCGCCCTGTATATTTCAGCACATATTCACTAGGGTTAACCCCGGCATAATGTACCCAGCAGGTATCAACTTCACAGGCCAATATTTTAGCAGGAATAGCATCATATAAAAAGTCTAATCCATACTGGCCACTTAGTATATCAAACTCAAAATCGTGGTTATGATATAAAAGCTGTATCCCTGCTTTTCGACATAGTTTACCGAATTTTCGAATAAACCGCAGGGCTGAGGCAAACTTAGGTCCTCCCGGACGAGATTCTTCATCTAAGTAAGGAATGACAATATAGTTACAGCCAATTTGTTGGTGATAGGCAATGGTGCCAAAGGGGTCTTTTTGAGCCAAATCCATAGGTACATGGCTGGAAACTCCTTTTAGCTGATATTTTTCTAAAAGAAGTTTAATTTCTTGGGCAGGTTTGCCATAAAAACCGGCAAACTCTACCCCGTCAAAACCTATACTCTGTACTGTAGCTAGGACTTGCTCTAAGTTCTGTTCCGCTTCTTCTCTGGCGGAATAAAGCTGGTAAGCAATAGGTAACATGACTTTCACCACTTTTCTTAGTCGAAATAAACAGGTTTGCCAGATTTAGCAGAATCATAGATGGCTTCTAAGATTTTAGTTACAACCAAAGCTTGTTCAGGTTTGGTATACAAAGGTTTTGAACTATCTTTTACATGGTCAATCCACATTCTGGCTTCCAAATCCTCAGGGGTAATAGATTTTCCATCGTAGAAAGCTACCCCACCTGCGCCTAAATCAGGAATGGTGGTAAAGGTTTTAGAATATTCTTCCCCGTTAATACGAAGGTTGTTATCCCCTTCGCCAATCATATCAGCGCCACCTTCGGTGCCGGATAACATGGTTTTAGACTCGTGTACAAATAAAGTGTTTAGTGCCCAGGAAGCTTCCAAATTAATGGTAGCACCATTTTTCATGCGAATAAAGCCAAAAGCAGAATCTTCTACAGTGAATTTTGCAGGATCCCAAGGTCCCCAAGCATTGGCAGCGTTTTCTTTAGAAGAAAGCTTATGGTAAACCGTACCTACTACCATTTCAGGCTCGTAGTTATCCATACACCATAAAGTTAAGTCAAGAGCATGGGTCCCAATATCAATTAATGGGCCGCCCCCTTGTTTTTCTCCATCTAAAAACACACCCCAAGTAGGTACAGCACGTCGTCTGATAGCCAGTGCACGGGCATAATAAATTTCACCTAAAGTTCCATCTTCACATACTTTTTTAAGGTGCAAGCTGTCAGGACGGAAACGGCCTTGATAACCAATGGTTAATTTTTTACCGGTACGCTGTGCTGTTTCCAGCATGGCTTCTGCTTCTTTAGCGGTTTTAGCCATAGGTTTTTCGCACATAACATCTTTATCTGCTTCCAAAGCAGCAATAGTTATGGGAGCATGGCTAATATTAGGAGTTAGTACATGAACAACGTCTACATTTTGTTTTAGCAGTTCTTGAAAGTCTTTGGTTACAAAGGCCCCTTTAATGCCATATTTTTTTGCTGCTTCCACTGCCCGTTTTTTTACAATGTCACAAAAGGCTACCATTTCTACATCATCTAGTTTGGCAAGGGCAGGCATATGTTTTCCGTTTGCAATACCACCACAGCCGATAATACCAACACGTACTTTTTCCATGGTTCATCTTTCCTTTCTGTATAGCGAAATTATGTAATGACATACTGTGTTTATTATAGCTTAATTATGTTATACTTGTCATGACATAATTTGAAATATAAGTGACAAAATGTATTATATGGGAGGAATTATTTTGCAAGAATTATACGAGCACCAACGGGATGCTATTATGGAACCTAGTTGCATGTTAGCCAAAAACAATTCCTTCCATGCCCACTTTCATTCCAGTATTGAATTGATTTATACTACAAAGGGATCTATGAGTGCTTTGGTAGACGGGGTACACTATGAAGTAAAAAAAGATCATATGCTCATTGTATCCAGCTACGAAGTACACCATTATTATACCCCTGAAGAATCGGATATTATTATTACCATTGTTCCTTTAAATTTTGTACCTAGCCTTGAAAAAAATCTTTCGAAAAAAACCTTTGCAGCCACCTTATATCACGACACTGGTAAAGAATTTCATACCCTTCTTTCAATGCTCTCTACCTCTATTCATCAACTGGGAAAAGAGGCTTTGCAAGGATACTGTCAGTTGATTTTAGGCCTTTTAATTGATAAGGTAGGGTTAAAAGAACAACCTTTGCCTATTAATGCCAGTTTAAGCCGTAATATTTTATCCTATATTCAAAACCACTATACTACTTCTATTACGATGAGTGGTATGGCCGAAACCTTTGGATACAGCCGAAGTTATTTATCTAAAATATTTAAAGAAAGTTTTAATTGTACTTTTTTAGAATATATTAGTAGCCTTCGCTGTAGAAAAGCTGCTATGCTTTTAAAGGAAAAAGACAGTAGTATTTTAGAAATTTCTATGATGAGTGGCTTTGATTGTGTACGAACCTTTTATAGGGTTTTTAAAAAGCACTACCACATGACTCCTTCCCAATATGCTAAAAACCAAGAAAAACAAGTTAAAGGAAGTTGAAAAAAATTATGAGAAAAAATATTTTATTCCATGTAGTAAAAGTAGTTAATCAAGCTTATTGCTTAACTTTATCAACTGATTTTGTTCATCCTAAATTATATTACTCAACCAAGGCCTATGACAAAAATCCACAATATTTGCAAGATTTTTCAGGAAACCAACTATGGGTTCAAAGCCCCAAAAGGGATAGGCGAATTTATTTTTGCGTACAAAGTGATAATTTTTCTCCCCAGTGGGCTGCCTCTACCCATGTGGAAATTGATTCCATTCCCAACTTTAGAGATATGGGCGGTTATGAAACTCAGAATGGAAAAACTGTAAAATGGGGACAATTTTTTAGAAGCGGTACCCTTACCCCTTTAGAAGGGGATGAAAAAGAAGTACTGGAAAGTTTAAATCTTAAACATATTTTAGATTATCGCTCTGAGGGAGAACGTAATCAATCCCCTGATAACCTACCTTCTACAGCCCAGTATTACCCTGTACCTGCCATGAAAGAAAGTAGTAATATTGCAAAATTAGCAGCTACAGATTTTAAAACCATTATGGGTGCTATTAAAACCAAAGAGGATGGGCAAAAGGCCATAGATCTTTTTTTGGACCTTTATAGCCAGTTGCCCTTTGAAAACCCTGCTTACCAAACTCTTTTTGAAGCTATGGATGATGTTGAAGAAAACCCTATTTTACAACACTGTTCTGCCGGAAAAGACCGTACAGGGGTAGGTTGTGCCTTGGTACTTTTGGCCTTGGGAGTAGACGAAGAAACCGTCATGGAAGATTATCTTTTATCAAATGTTTTTAGAAATACTTTTTTTGAAATACATAAAATGGAAAAACTTGTTGGTGCTTCTTTTTCAGAAGAAGCTCTTCATGTAGCTACTTTTCTATCTCAAGTGTCAAAAGAACTTTTGTCGGCTTCTTTCATAAAAATAAAAGAGCATTATACTACTTTTGACCATTTTTTCTTAAAAGAATATGGGATTTCCCAAGAAAAACTTGTCCAGTGGCAACAAAAATATACCCTTTAGTCTTTTTGCTCTTTTTTGCCTATAATGAGGTAATTATCTGTTTTTTTGTTTTCAAGGGTTTTATTTTATGCTATGATAATTTATTGTAAACCATAGATTTTTAAAAAAGTAGGAGAATGTATGCTTCAATTTTTAAAAACAAAATTTTTACCTTTTTCTCTGGTTTTTCTCTTAAGTATTTGTTTTCTTTGCCCTTCTTTAGCAGAAGAAACAAGCAAAATGAAAGACTTTTCTTTAAATATCAATTTTGCTCTGTTTCCTGAAAACATTGAGGAAGGCCCCTCCGATACCCTGCTAGGCCTCGCATCTATATTAGAGCGACTTTCCCTTGCTGCCTATGGGACTACTTTTGGTTATATGGCTGCCTTTGATTTTTCTGTTTTTGATCGGGAGGATGCTGTTTTTTCAGGTTACGTAAATGGTAATCCTTTAGCCTATAAAATGACCAGTGATTTATTTGAAGAGGCTGTTGCTGTTTTAGAATTTCCAAGCTACATTCCTTTTTTAGTGAAAGCCTTTCACTATTTTGATTTTCCTTTTCAATACATTGGCATGTTAACAGATACTTACAGTTTTGAATTTGGCTTAGACCCTGCTTTAGACTTGTTACAAACTTTTTTTGCAGGAACCAAGGACCGCAGTTATTCTTATGAAGAAACCATTAAAGAAGTAACCCGTTTTTCCCAAGCCCTTATGGAAAATGAACCTTTTATGGTTTATTTAAAAAGTATTTTTCACCAAACCGGTTTAGATGATGTGATTGATAATTTTATCTATGATTTACCTACATGGACCCAAGAAATAGCTCCTGATGGCTTGGCCATTAACATTGATGCTAACTACGAAATTTGGGCTACAGGAGATAAGGTTTTTTTACAAAAAGAGTTTATTGATAACCAACAGCTTTTTTCTTTAACCCTTCCTCCTTATGAGGGCTATACTTTAACTGTAGATTACCATATTTCTACAGGAGATGTGGAAAACAACCTTTGGGCTTTCTTCTCTATTTCCAAAGAAATTGAAGACACAAAAGAAAAGGAAGAAGTTGTTGCTTTAAATATTAATGGCAAGTACATTAACGATTCAACAAATGCCCAGCATATTGTAACCAGTGATTTTTCCTTTTGGGGTAGCGGTGTAACGAAGCCTCTGGATTTTTCCTTTACGGCTCCAGTTCAAATTAGAAAAGAAAACGGAATCTCCTTTCATCATGGAAGTTTTTCTTTTATCAACAAAGAAAACCAATTGCCCATGTCTACCCTTTATTTTGACTTTAACACCAATTTAAGTGAAGATTTTCCTTCCAGCAAAATTCCTTCAGATTGGCAAGAGTTTTCTTTATTTACAATGAATGATATTTCTTTTTCCGCCATTAAATCAAAAATTGTAAAACCTGCTATTAAAAAACTTCTTCCTTTTGCTTTTTCTTTACCTACTAGCGTTACTCTTCCCTTGGCAAAATGGGCTCTTACCCATGGGGTTTCTGAAATGCTTATGCCCCAGCCTTAATTTTACCCCTTGCAAAAAAACCTATTCTTTTTTATAATAGATGAAAGTGATGATGAAGAAAAAACTTTGTTGCCTTTTTAGAGAGCCGATGGCTGGTGAAAATCGGTAAGAGACAAAGCCTTTCCCCTTTGGAGCTTTTGACGTAAGTCAAAGGGTAAGCCCTTTATAGCTGAACAAAGTGGCAGAATTTTTCTGCAATTTGGGTGGCAACACGGAAACTGAGCTTTCGTCCCATGGTTGGGAGGAGGGCTTTTTTATTTGACAAAAAGAAAAGGAGAAGTAAAATGCTTGATATGAATTTTGTTCGTACAAACCCGGAATTGGTGAAAGAAAATATCCGTAAAAAGTTTCAAGAGGAAAAACTTCCTTTGGTAGATAAAGTGCTGGCTTTAGATAAGGAGTTTCGGGAAGTAAAAACCCAAAGTGATCAACTGCGTAACCAGCGTAATGTATTAAGTAAGGAAATTGGCGGTTTTATGGCCAAAGGAGAAAAAGATAAAGCAGAAGAAACCAAAAAGCAAGTAGGGGAAATGGCTTCTACTTTAGCTGCATTGGAAATGCAAGAAACACAACTTGAACCTCAAATTAAAGAAATTATGATGACCCTTCCCAATATCATTGATCCCAGTGTACCCATTGGAAAAGATGATAGTGAAAATGTAGAAATAGAGCGTTTCGGAGAACCAATTACCCCTGATTATGAAATTCCCTACCATGTTGATATTATTGAAAACTTAAAGGGAGTAGACTTGGATAGTGCCCGCCGTACCAGCGGTAACGGCTTTTATTATTTGAAAGGGGATATTGCCCGTCTCCACTCTGCCATTTTAGCCTATGCCCGCGATTTTATGATTGATAAAGGTTTTGAATATTACATTCCTCCCTTTATGATTCATGGAAATGTAGTAAGCGGCGTCATGAGCTTTACCGAAATGGAAAGTATGATGTATAAAATAGAAGGGGAAGATTTATACTTAATTGGCACCAGTGAACACTCGATGATAGGAAAGTTTATGGATACCTTTTTAGATAAAGAAGAACTACCTCAAACTTTAACCAGCTACTCTCCCTGTTTTAGAAAAGAAGTAGGAGCCCACGGTATTGAAGAGCGAGG
>CAZEIB010000001.1:52116-63429 GCA_964511785.1 uncultured Oscillospiraceae bacterium | reverse complement strand
CAATACAAGGGTGGGCAACACAACCCCGGCAGGCACTGGTAACAGCATATTTATTGGGGGGACAGGCATCACAAGCAGAAGGAATCACTTGTAAAAGAGGAGGTTCATAGTATTTTTCAGCAATATTGCTTTTAGAAAGGCCGGAAGTAATGTGCACAGGCTTGTCTTCAGGGCGCAAACTCATTCCCATAGCAAGGCGCACCCGTTCAGAAGCAATAGCCCTTTCCCGCCAAATGCTTTCTCGATATTGGGGAATATCATCAGGGCTAATAATATAGGGAATAGCCTCTATAGCATCGTTAATATTTTCATCGGTGTTTTCTTTAGCAACACGAATTACTTCTTTGAAAATTTTATTACGCAATCGCTTAACAGATGTATCTAAGCCTCTAATCAACGTAAAACCTCCTATGTACAGTTTAGTATCTAACCTATACATTGTAGGCAAATAAAAATCTTTCGTCAAGAATGACAAAATAAAAACAGGAGGAAAGATTGATTATAAAAAGCCAATAAGCTACAATACAAGAAAAAGGGGGATGGATATGGATCAACTTCCGAAAAATACAAAAAAACCAAGTAAAGCCTTGGAAATTATTAGTTGGTTAGTGTTTATTTCTTTGGTGGCTTCCATTGTTTTTACAACCATACGCTTAATACAAAGCCCTATTGAAGCAGATGAAATAGGTGAAAAAGCAAAGAGCGATTATATTTTAATGATTTTACAATGTATACTGGGAATTGTTGCTTTACTTTTGCCCGGTTGGGTGGGAAGGAAATGGAAAATTGAAATTCCTTCAATTATGTTAATTTTTTATATTGTATTTTTATATGCTGCCGTTTATCTTGGAGAAGTACGTAGTTTTTATTATAAGTACCAAAACTTTGATATGCTTTTACATGGGTTTTCCGGTGCAATGCTAGGGGCCTTGGCTTTTTCTTTTGTAGATATTTTAAATCGATCCAGTAGCAAAATGATTAAATTAAGTCCTTTATTTGTAGCGGTATTTGCCTTTACCTTTGCTTCCACCTTAGGAATTATTTGGGAATTTTATGAATACTTCATGGATGGCCTTTTTGGGCTTAATATGCAAAAGTTTTTAATGGAAGATGGAAGGCCTTTTGTAGGAAGGGCGGCTTTAAAAGATACCATGGAAGATTTTATGATTAATACTGTAGGCAGTTTATCCATGTCCATCATTGGCTATATTTCTTTAAAGTACAAAAAAGGCTGGATTGAAAAACTGGTTATTAGAAAAAAGATGAAATAAAAAAAGGGGCTTTGGCCCTTTTTTATGCTTCATAAACAATTCTCCCACTGACAGTGGGGCATTAAATTTTTTGGTACAGAGGTAAATAAAGAAGAAATGGGTTCGTTGTTGTGAAAACGTCTTATAGTTTCCCCAAACAAGGGGGCAACGGAGACGGTTTTAAATTTATTTTCATTTACAATGTTTTGGTTATCCACTGTATCGGTAGACAGCACCCACTCAATAGGGCTTTGATTAATTTGTTCTACCCCACGTTGAGTTATCACATTGTGAGAAAGAGCAACGCGAATATGGTTGGCTCCTTTTTCCTTTAAGTTTTTTGCCAAATCCACTAAAGTGCCACCTGAAATCGTAAAGTCATCTACAATTAATACGTTTTTTCCTTTAATGTCTCCAATGACGCTTTGTATTTCGGCTTGCTCTGTATGGTCTTTGCGTATTTTATGGGCAATAGCTACAGGTAAATTTAAATAAGCACTAAAACGATGGGCCTGTTTCACATAACCTAAATCAGGAGAGACTACAACGGTATTGTCAAGGGCTCCTGGCATGGTTTTAATGGTTTCGCATAAAATAGGTAAGGCATACAAGTGGTCCATAGGTTTAGTGAAAAAACCTACCAACTGGGGAGCGTGTAAATCCATCACCATCATTCGATTTGCCCCTGCCCCCTCAATAGCATCGGCACAAACCCTTGCACGAACCGACACACGAGGTTCGTCTTTTTTATCCCCTTTGGCATAAGCAAAATAGGGCATGATAACCGTAACAGATTTTGCACTGGAACGGCGAAAGGCATCTAACCAAAACAATAACTCTGTAAATTCATCGTTAGGGGCATTGGCAATAGGCGCTACTAAATAAACATGCCTATGGCGAACGGACTCGTGGAAACGGACAAAACTGGTTCCTTCAGAAAAACTGATTACCTCGCTGGGGCTTAAAGGTTTTTCTAAATAAGTACATAGCTTTTTGGCAAAAGCCTCCCCGCTTCTAGCAGCAAAAATAGAGAGTTTTGTATTGGCAAACATCCGTATTCATCCTTTCCTTTTGTAAAATATCAAATGATAAAAAGCCTCTACAGGAATAAGAGGCTTTGATGTTAAGGGTTAAGAATATCTTTTACAACCATAGTTGCTCCTTCCAATAAAAAAGGAAGACCGGGACCGGGATGGACAGAAGAACCAACGAAATAAAGACCTTGGCAATGTTCTGCTTTACTTTTAGGGCGAAAGAACCCACTTTGGGGAAAGGTTGGTAAAAGACCAAAGAGAGCACCGGCATAAGCATTATAGGTGTTTTGAAAATCAAGAGGAGTATAAGCTTTTTCACTAATAATATGATGGGAGAGATTTTCAAAATCCTTGATGTTTTTTAAAGAGGAAAGAACCTTGTTTTTATAGTAATTAATGGTTTCTTCTTCCCAACCATATTTGGCAGTGGTTAAGTTGGAAAGGGGAATGAGTATTTTGATTAAACTTTTTTCATCTACTTGATTTGTAGAAAAGGTTAAATGAAAAGAGGGGTCTTTTAACAAAGTTCCTTGAGCAAGTTGCTCTAAATTTTCATCGAAATTTTTGCTAATGTAGTAATGATTCATACATGAATGGGAAAAAGGAATGTCTGTTTCAAAGGTGAAAAGCAGAGCGGAAGGAGAATAGACCATGGAATCAACCTTTTCATCAGTATATTTTCCTTTAACCTGAGGATCCTTAATTAAATGCTTCATTCCAAAAGGAAAGTCCACATTGGAAATTACATAGTCTGCTAAGGCCAATTGATTACCTATTTGTACACCATAGGCCTTTTGATTTTCAATTAAAATTTTGTCTACCCCTTGGCTGTAATGAATATTTCCCCCAAGTTCAACAAAAAGTTTTTCTAGAGCCATGATTAATTGAAAGGTACCTCCTTTTACAGTCCAAATACCGTAAGAAAAGGCCAACATAGGGAAAAAAGTAAAATAGGATGGAGCGCTTTTCTCCTTGCTTTCAAAAAGGTTGTAAAAACTTAGTAAATCCGGCACAAAAGAATGGGGCATAAATTTTTGCAAGGCTCTTTTTGAAGAAACCCCTCTTCCCATTTTCACCACTTCCTTTAAGGTGGAAAAGTGGAAAAGATCCTTCCAATGGGTAAAGTTTTTAAAAAGAAAAGGTTTTTCTCCTTGACTAAAACGCTTTTGCATTTGGCCTAAATAGGCAAAAAAACCTTGGCTGTTTGAAGGAGAAAGTTTGTTAAGTGTGGGGGTGAGAGAGGCCATGTTAGAGGAAAAAGAGTAGCTCTTTCCCTCTTTATGAGAAAAAAACAGGGGCTCAAGGGGTTCAAGGTGGAGGTAATCCTCCATTTTTTTCCCTGCAAGGATAAAGAGATTTTCGATTTTTTGAGGCATGGTAATAAAAGGTGAAGCAAAATCAAAAGCGAATTGTTCGTTTTTTAGGGCACCTATTTTCCCTCCGGGCAAAGGGGTTTTTTCATAAATATTTACTTGGTAGCCGGCTTTTTGTAAAGGGATTGCCACAGCTAGGGCAGATATACCTGCACCCACAATAATCACTTTTTTCATAACAAACTCCTTCTACCATGGATTCTTTATGATTAGTATATCATGTTCTTTGGAGATTAAAAAGTTAAAAAGTTACGAGAGAATTTTTTTGAAAGCCTTATCTTACCAAAAACCTTGAATCGTTGATAGAATAGAAAAAATTGCGTATAATGAAAAGGACTGATTCCAAGGAGGTTTCTATGGAAAAACAAAAAGTGAAAGTACGCATTGGAGGGAAGGATTATACCTTGCTTTCTGCCGATAGCCCAGAACATGTTCATCGGGTAGGAATTTATGTAGATCGAAAGTTATCCGAAGTGGAGCAGGCCAGTAAACTGCCAACCAATATGGTAGCTGTTTTGACGGCCTTAAACTTAGGGGATGAATTGCTAAAAGCCCAAGACGAGAATACCCGCCTTCGAAGAGAATTAACCTTGGCAAGGCAAACATTACGAGAGAATCGAGAAGAAAAATAATATGGAATTATTGTCTCCTGCCGGAAATCCTCAAGCCCTTGAAGCTGCTATAGCTGCCGGTGCAGATGCAGTGTATTTAGGTTATACTGCCTTTGGTGCAAGAGCAGGGGCAGGCAATTTTAATGAAGAAGAATTAACCAATGCAGTAAGTTTATGCCACAGCTTGGGCATTAAAATATATACCACAGTAAATACTCTTGTGAAAGAAGAAGAAACGGGGGAGTTGGAAGAAGTTTTGAAACTTTTGGACCATTTAAAAGTAGATGGACTGATTGTGCAAGATATAGGGGTAGCAGGGTATGTTCGTCAAAACCATCCTTCTCTTTCCTTACATGCCAGCACCCAAATGGCGATACATAATTTACAAGGAGCAATATTTTTAAAGGACGCAGGCTTTCAAAGGGTAGTATTGGCTAGGGAATGCTCTTTAGAAACCATAAAAGAAGTTGCCGCATTAGGAATTGAAACAGAAGTTTTTGTCCATGGGGCTCTTTGTGTAAGCCAAAGTGGTCAGTGTATTTTTTCAGGAATGGTAGGGGAACGAAGCGGTAACCGTGGACGCTGCGCTCAAGCTTGCCGCTTACCTTACCAGTATGACGGACAGTGGGGAAATTGGCTTTCTCCAAAGGATATGAATGTAAGAGACGGGTTAAAAGAATTATATGAAGCCGGCGTTGTTTCCTTAAAAATTGAAGGCAGGGTAAAAAGTAAAGAATATGTATCGGAAGTAACGGATTTTTACCGCAAGGGAATGAATGGCCTTTTACAAGGAAAATATCAAAATGCCACTGAGAAAGAAAAAAAGCAAATGGCTCAAATTTTTAATCGGGGAGGTTTTACCAAAGGCTATGCTTTTGGTGAACAAGATAAAGATGTGGTTGACCTTCAGCGGGTAAATCATCAAGGGGTAAGCCTTGGCAGAGTAACCCGTATGGAAAGAAATTTTGCCTTTGTATTGGTAGAAGAAGACTTATACCCTCAAGATGGTTTACGGTTTTTAGGAAAAGAAGAAATAGAAATAACCTATTCAGGCCCTTTAACCTTAAAAGGAAGCCAAGGAAAAGTATGGCTTAGGGAGGGGGAAGAGGTACGGCCCGGAACCAAGGTAATGCGTTTATGGAGCAATAAACAAATGGAAAATGCCATGAAACGGGAAAAAGAAAAAATCTCTGTAGAGGCTAGCTTATATGCGGTTCCGGGAGAAAAGGCTTTATTAGAAATAAGTGACGGCTTTTTAAAGGGAACAGCAAGGGGAGAAACAGTAGAACCGGCACAGAAAGCCCCTCTTAGCCAAGAAAATGTTTTTACAAGCTTGGCTAAATTAAAAGAAACCCCTTTTGTTTTAACCAAAGGCACTTTGGTGGGGGAAGGTGGGTTTTTACCTTTAAAAACCATCAACCAGTTAAGAAATAAGGCAGTTGAAGATTTAATTGAAAAACGAATAGAGGCCTTTGAAAAAAAAGAAACAACCTTTATAAAAGCCCCTCTAACCTTTCAAAAAGGGGAAAAGCCATCCTTTCAGCAGCCCATCATCATGGTAAGGGGAAAAGACCTTTCATTAGGGGAAGAATATCTTCAAAAAGGAGCTCAACTTTTTTTGTATGCCCCTAAAGATTTTAGAATAAAAAGCCTTGAAAAAGAATTGCCCTTTTTACCAAAAGATACTTGGCTTTGCCTGCCTACTCAGCTAAGTAGTCAGTCTTTACAAAAAGTAGCAGCCTTGGTAAAGGAGAATAAAGAAAAAATAAAAGGAGTTGCCCTTGGAAACCTTGGCCAGCTAGGACAAGACTTTTCCGTACCCATGGCTTTTTTAGATACGGTGCCTATTTGGAATAAAATGGCTTATGAAGAACTGAAAAAATATGGCTCAACCTGGGAGATGGCGTGGCCTGAATTAAATGAAAAGGAAATAAGAGAAATAGAAGGGGAAGGACGTCCCTTTGTACAAATGGTGTATGGAAGAAACCGTTTAATGACCTTAAACCATTGCCCTGCAAGGGTAAAGCTAGGCCTTAATCAGGGCAGAGAAAAATGTAGCCTTTGTATGGAAGAAAGAAAAGAAAGCCTACTGAACAAGAACCTTATTGATAGAAAAGGGTATACTTTTCCCTTACTAGCAAATCATCAGGATACAGGTTGTGTCATTGAACTTTTAAATAGTTTACCTTTAAACCTTTTTGAAAAAATGAATGAAAGTTTTCCCCACCGTTCCATTCTATTAGATTTCACAACAGAATCTCCTCAAGAACAGCTTCATATTTTAGAAGTTTTTGTAGAAAAACGACAAGGGAAAAAGGTGGAAAACCCAATTTTAAATGGTACCCAGGGACATTTTAATAGAGGGGTATTATAAAACAAGTGAGGAAACCAATGAAAGAAAATAGAAACCTTCGGGTGTTGGAGTTTGATAAAATTAGGGAACAGTTAGCCCAAGGGGCCCTTAGCCCTTTAGGGAAGGAACAGTGCCTAAGGCTAACACCCCATACAAATATACAAGAAATTACTTTGGCTCAAGCTTTAACAGAGGAAGCTTTAACTTTTTTTACTTACATGGGTTCAAACCCAATGCTCTACTTTGAAGATGTTAGAGGGCAAGTGGGTTTGGCAGAAAAAGGTGGTACTTTATTGCCTAAAAGCTTGCTGGAAGTGGCTGCCTGTTTATCTGCTTCCAGGGGAGTGAAAACAGCCCTTACAGGGAAGGAAAACATTCCTCTTCTCTCTCAAAGAGCAGAAAATATTTCTTCCTTAAAAGAAGTGGAGCAGGCTATTACCAACGCCATTATCGGTGAAGAGGAAATTGCCGACAGGGCAAGCCTTACCCTAATGAATATTCGAAGACAAATGCGCTTGGCAGGAGATAAGGTACGAGAGAAACTAAACAGCATGATTCGTAGCAGCAGTTTTTCTAAATATTTACAAGACCCTATTGTAACCATGCGAAATGACCGCTATGTTTTACCTGTAAAGCAAGAATATAGAAGCAACGTGCCGGGGTTGGTACACGATCAGTCTTCTACAGGGGCTACTTTATTTATTGAACCTATGGCAGTGGTAGAAATTAACAACCAGCTAAAAGAATGGGCTGCAAAAGAGCAGGAAGAAATACAGCGGATTTTGGCAGAACTTTCGGCCATGGTGGCCCCACAAAAAGAAACCATTGGTTTAAATATTGAAATTTTGCAGGAATTGGATTTTATTTTTGCTAAAGGAATATTGGCTCGTAAAATGGTGGGGGTACAACCTAAAATAAATGAAAAAGGCTGGATTCATATTAAAAGAGGACGTCATCCCTTAATTGATCCGCAAAAAGTAGTACCTATTACCCTTTGGATGGGAGAGGAATTTACAGCCTTAGTAATTACAGGGCCTAATACCGGCGGAAAAACCGTTACATTAAAAACTGTTGGGCTCTTTACTTTGATGATGCAGGCAGGATTACAGGTGCCTGCAGATATAGGAACAGAATTAAGTATATTTGAAGAAGTTTTTGCTGATATTGGTGATGAGCAAAGTATTGAACAGAGTTTATCTACCTTTTCTTCTCACATGACCAACATTGTTACCATTATGGAAAAAGTAACCCCTAGAGATTTGGTGCTTTTTGATGAGTTGGGAGCAGGCACAGACCCTACAGAGGGAGCAGCTTTAGCCCAAAGTATTTTGGAAACCCTTTTAGCACAAAACATACGTACTTTGGCTACTACCCACTATAGTGAACTAAAGGCCTTTGCCCTATCTACCGAGGGGGTGGAAAATGCCAGTGTTGAATTTAACATTGAAACTTTGCGTCCAACCTATAGGCTTTCCATTGGTATACCGGGAAAAAGTAATGCTTTTGAAATTTCCAGAAAGTTGGGCCTTGGAGATGAGATTATCAACAAAGCTAAAGAACATTTAACCCAAGATACCATTCGTTTTGAAGATGTTATAGCTAATGCCGAGTACCATAAACAAATTGCAGAAAAAGATCGGGTGTTAGCCCAAGAAGCTAGAAGAGAAACCATACAGTTGCGAGACGAGGCAGAAAAACTTCGCAAAGAGCTGGAACAAAAACGAGAAGAAAACTTGCGTAAAGCCAGAGAAGAGGCTAAACGAATTGTACAAAAAGCCAAGCGGGAATCGGAAGAAGTGATTTCAACCCTTCGTAAAATGAGGGCCCAAGGGCAAAGTACACCGGAACATGAAATACAAAAACTTCGAAAAACTTTGGAAAACCAGGCAGACGGCTTATATGAAGGACTGGTGAAACCTGTAAATGATTTAACCAAGCCGCCTAAAACGGTAAAGCCAGGAGATTTGGTAACGATTGTTAACTTACAAACTAAGGCTACTGTACTTACTGCCCCTGATCATAAAAAAGAAGTACAGGTGCAGGCGGGTATTATGAAAATGAATGTACCCTTAAGCCAATTGCGGCTAATCAACGAAAAACCTGTTTCCAAGTCTAGCCAGATACGCTCCTTTACCCAAACGGCTCAGCGTACTGTGGCTGTAGAGGTGGATGTTAGGGGCAGGGCTGTAGATGAAGCGATTGTTGAAATAGATCAATACTTGGATGAGGCAGTTTTGGCAGGCCTTGGCGAAGTGGCTATCATTCACGGAAAAGGCACAGGGGTTTTACGCGCAGGGATTCACGAACATCTACGGCGCCATCCTCATATAAAATCCTATCGGCTAGGGGTTTTCGGTGAAGGAGAAGATGGCGTGACAGTAGTAAAGCTAAAATAAAGGAGGCAATTTAAATGGAAAAGGAAAACACGAAAATTTTATTAATTGATGATGATCCAAATATTACTCAGCTAGTACAGTTGTATTTGGAAAAAGAAGGCTACCGGGTAAAAACTGCCTTAAGAGGAGATGAGGGTTTAGCCACCTTTAAACAGCATTCTGCCGATTTAATTTTGCTTGATATTATGTTGCCGGGAATGGATGGTTGGCAGGTATGCAGAGCCATAAGACAAGAAAGTAATGTGCCTATTATTATGCTTACCGCCAAAGACGAAACTTTTGATAAGGTATTGGGTCTTGAACTGGGAGCAGATGACTATTTAACCAAACCTTTTGAACCTAAGGAATTGGTAGCCAGAATTAAAGCGGTTCTTAGAAGAAGTAAACAAGGAAGCCTTTCTACAGAACAAGAGGGTGAAGTGGTAAATTATCCTGAATTATCCATCAGCCTTACCCAGTACGAGGTACATTACGAGGGAAACATTGTTGAAATGCCTCCTAAAGAAATTGAACTATTATATTTTTTAGCTTCTCATCCCAATATGGTTTTTACAAGGGAACAATTGCTTGAACAAGTATGGGATTTTAATTTTTTTGGAGATAGCCGTACAGTTGATGTGCATATTAAACGCATCAGAGAAAAATTAGCAGATAGTGAAAAACATCATTGGCAAATACGCACAGTTTGGGGTGTAGGGTATAAGTTTGAGGTGAAATAATGGAAAGGCTTAAGCCCAACAGCATGTTTTCAAGACTTATGGTATTGTTTACCGTAATGATTTTAATTATTATGGCTTTCTTAACTTCGGTTTTTTATGTATCGGTTCGCAATAGTCGCATTGAAAACCACTTAAAAGAGCTGGAAGTTCAAGCAAATGAAATGGCGTATTTATTAGGACAGCGCTATGAATATAGTGTAAAAAGTACAATTCCTTCTTTTTTTTCTTTTTCCAGAGAGGCCCAGTTGGGCTACCATAATACAGACCAATATATGACTTGGAAAGCCAAAGAAATTATACAAAACTTCAGTGCAGATATTATTGCCTTTGATACTTTAAATAATGCCCAATATTTTACTCCTACGAAAAAAGATGATCGACGAGAGGAAAAAATTAAGGCTTTTGCCAGGGTTTTACCCCGGGTGTTGGAAGGGGAAACAGTAGTTACTAAAGTAAACCTTGAAAACCGCCGAGATGGAACTATGTTTGTGGTAGCCGTACCTTATTTAGGTACAGGGCAGGAAGTAAAAGGAGCAGTACTAATTCATACCAGTGTACAAGAAGTGCGGGCAACTTATTTACCTCTTTTATATCAAGTGGTGGCCGTTACAGTGGTAGCCTTTGCCTTGGCCATTATTTTTGCCTATATTTTTACCAAGCAAATGACAAAGCCCTTGGCTAGTATGGTAAAGGCAACAGAAGAAATGGCGAAAGGAAACTTTGAGCAAAAAGCGGAAGTAGAAGGATCAGAAGAAATTCAAAAACTGGCGACTTCTTTTAATATGATGGCAAAACAGTTAGATCAGTTAGAAAAAAGCAGAAGAGAGTTTGTAGCCAATGTATCCCACGAACTAAGGTCTCCTATGACCAGCATTCACGGTTTTATTCAAGGGATGCTGGATGGAACGATTCCCCAAGAAGAGCAGCCCAAATATTTAAAAATTGTTAGTGACGAAACCACCAGACTTACAAAATTGATTAACGAATTATTACAGCTAAGTAGGGTTGAACAGGAAAAAACAGCTCACCATATAGGAACCTTTGATATTAATGAATTAATGCGCAGGGTGCTGGTGCGCAGATACCAAGATATTGACCAAAAACAAATTGAAATGGAAATTCAATTTGAAGAGGAAAGTTGTATTTGCCAAGGAGACATGGATTCTCTTGAGCAAGTAGTAGTAAACTTGCTAGATAATGCTATTAAATTTACCCCGGATAATGGCACCATATGGATGGGGAGTAAAGAGGAAAAAGAAAAAGTATTGGTTTGGATAGAGGATGATGGACAAGAAATTTCCAAAGAGGATCTCCCTTTTATTTTCGATCGTTTTTATAAAGTAGATAAGGCTCATAGCCCGGGGAAGGGAACAGGTCTTGGGTTAAGTATCTCTAAAACCATTATAAACCAGCTTGGAGAGGAAATATGGTGTGAGAGCGGTGGAGGGAAAACCAGCTTTTCCTTTACCTTAAAAAAAGCTATCAAAGAAGAAAGTGGCAAAGAGGGGAAGAAAAGTGATGATAAAAAATGAGTTAGGAGAAAAGAGAAAGAAAATTGATGAAATTGATCAAAAATT
>CAZEIB010000001.1:51684-52106 GCA_964511785.1 uncultured Oscillospiraceae bacterium | reverse complement strand
ACATGCGCGTATTTATCGATGTTCTGGCGACTTTCAAATGCACCAATAATATTGTCCAAATGCTCTGGCAGTAGCTTGTTTTGGTTCTTTTGCTTTTCAAACTCGTTGCTGGCATCAATGAACAAAATATTGTCTTTGTTTTACAGGGAAAAAGTGATGAAATTGATCAAAAATTGGTTTTTTTAATAGAAGAAAGAATGAAGATAGTAAAAGAAATTGGAATGATAAAAAAAAGGGAAAAACTTTCTGTTTTAGATGAAGAAAGAGAGAAGGAGGTACTGGCCTCCAGGGAGAGAATGGTTGAAAATTCAACTATTCAAAAGCATATTAAATGTATTTTTGTTGAAATTATGGCACAAAGCAGAAAAATTCAAGAGGGAAAAGAAGGTCTCAAGGAAATAGAAATTAAAACGAGGTTTATA
>CAZEIB010000001.1:0-51674 GCA_964511785.1 uncultured Oscillospiraceae bacterium | reverse complement strand
AGGGAAAAGACATAGATGTGTAGAATATTTAACTAAGATGATTAGTGTTCAGTATAAGGAGGGGATATATCATGGAAAGACACATCTTTCTTATTGGTATGCCAGGCAGCGGCAAAAGCAGTCTTGGAAAAAGAGCAGCCAAGCGGTTGGGAATTCCCTATATTGATATGGATACAATACTTTCACAAAAGGCAGAGGCGACCATATACGAAATATTTGAAAAATATGGAGAGCAGGCTTTTCGTAATGCTGAAACAAATCTACTAATCCATTTAGTAGATGAACAACCGGCCATTATCTCTACCGGAGGAGGGGCGGTATTACGAAAAGAAAATTGTGATATTATGAAAAATGCCGGCATTATTGTGCTTGTAGATAGACCTATTGAGCAAATTTTGTCAGATATTAAATTGGACAGAAGGCCTATGTTGGCAGAAAAAGGCATGCAAGGGGTAGTGGATTTATACAAAGAACGGATGCCTATTTATCGCCTACTGGCAGATGAAGTGTTGGATAATTCCAGAGGCTATCATTTAGGGTTACGGGCTTTAGAGCAAGTAATAGAAGAATTGGCATAAAAAACCGCTGAAATTTTCAGCGGTTTTTTATGCTTATACTAAGCCTATACGGGTACAAGGTACGTTATTTTGTAGTAAGTCATTAAGGGAGTACTTAGCATGGCCAATAATAACAGTGGTACCTTTTAAGGCGCTGCTTAAAGCAAACCCTAATTTTGCCCTGGCCCCATTGGCCCCTTTTCGACTAGCCCCTATACAGCTTTCCTGTAAAGTATGTATGGCTTTTATTAAATCTTCTTTATTGTTATATACTACTTCCCTAACCAAAGTGCTAGGGTCGGTAGGGTCTTGGTAAATCCCCTCGGTAGAAGTTAAAAGAAGTAGGTTTTTGGCTTTTACTAAGTCTGCAACTACAGCGGCAGTTTCGTCATTGTCTACACATTCATGAACAATTTCTCCAGCTTTTCTTCGGATAGATAATTCCATTTTTCGGTTTTCTTCATCACTTACTGGGTCGTTATAATTAATAATGGGAATGGTTTTTTGTTTGGCAGCCCGGATAAGGAGCTTTTGAATATGCTCCCTTTTTTCATCATCATTAAAATGTTGGTGCTCTAACAGAACTTGGCGAATACCGTATTCCGGACGAATAAATTGCCTATAGGTTTGCATTAAAATGGCCTGTCCTTGGGCGGCATAATCTGCCTTGTCCTGATCCATGTCTCCCGAAAGCTCAACCCCTGTACGCTTAATATAGTCTAATCGGCCAATTTCTGTGGCCCCTGAGGTAACCCAAAGCATACCAGGACGCAGTTCGTTGCCTATACGGGAGAAAATATTATAATCAATATCATTGTCTTCCTTACGAATAAGGGCCATAGAACCGATTTTTCCTACCAAATCAAAAGTATAGTCCATATAATTACTCCTTTAGGTTAAGTCGTTAATCCATTTTTTGCTAAGCATACGGGGAAATCCAATGGCAGCTTTTACCAAGCCTTCAATGGCTGTTGCCCAAAACACGTATTCAATGGGCCATTTAAAAAGCACAGAGGCAACAAATACGCAAGGGACCCCAATAAGCCAAACGGTGCCTGTATCCAATAGCAAACTGAAGAAGGTATCTCCACCGGAGCGAAGAATGCCCACTACGTTAATGGAGTTAAAAGACCTAAGCCATACAAAGGTAGCAGAAAGGAGGATGACCTTTAGGGCTTTTTCTTTAGCTTCGGCTCCTACATTGAAAAAGGATACAATGGGATGACGTAAGGGAATTAAAACAAGGCCCATAACCACCCCTAATATAACACTGGCAAAGAGCATTCGCTGGGCATAAAGGTAAGCCTTATCTTTATCGCCTGTGCCCAAGGCTTGTCCTACAATAACACTGCAAGCCCCCATTAAACCATATATGGTAACAAAGGTAATTTGCTCCATGCTTTTATAAATACCCATAGCAGACATGGCAGCTTCCCCCATGGTACCGTAAAACATGCTGTATACGGTCATTCCAAGGGCCCACAGGCCTTCATTAAATACTACGGGAGAAACAGTTTTGTAAAATTGCTTGTTATAGCCTTTAATGGGGGGATACTTTTTAAAGGGAGAAAAAGCGGAAGGCAAGTTTTTTCGGTAAGAAACAAGGGTGTTAATCATCAGTGACATGAAAGAAGCTACAATGGTGGCAATGGCAGCCCCTTGTACTCCTAAGGAAGGGAAGCCGAAGCGACCGAAAATTAAAACATAGTTTAAAACAACATTGGATAAAATGGCTACAATACCGGAAAACATGGGAACGTAAGGTTTATTAGTGGCCTTTAAAACAGAGGCATAAATGGCATCAATAGCCTGAATAAAAAAGCCTAACACTGCCCAGCGCAAATAAAGTTTACACTGGTAAAAACTTTCGCTGGCTGTAACGGGGTTAATAAAAAGGCTGATAATTTGGTCGGAAAACAAATAAAAGCCCCCTACAAATAAAAGGGCTAAAGGAATGGTTAATTTAAAAGCCAGGGACATAACTCGATGAATTTGCTTGGCATCTCTTTTGCCCCAATATTGGGCAAAGTAAATGCTGGCACCGGAACCAATGCCAAAAAGAAAAATATTAAATAAAAAAGTGAAATTTAAGGCTTGGCTGACCCCGGCATGGGCCGAGGAGCCTAAAGTGCCAATCATCACATTATCAACAATATTTAAAGTAGAAGCCACCAAGTTTTGTATAATCATAGGTAAGGCAATGGTAAACAAGGTTTTGGTAAAGGCTTTATCCCAACGTACCACAGGCTTCATAGATGAATGTTTTGCCATACAAAGCTCCTTTATAACAGAATTCTTCCCATTTTAGCATGTTGCCCTCAAAAGGTAAAGAGACAGGGGGTTAACCTGGGAAAATGGAAAGATAGATGATACTATCATAAGAAGAGAGGTTTATTAAAATACAAAAAAACCGGGAGGAGTGAATAGGAAAAAAGAGGTTTGAGAAACAATTTAAAATAGGGATAGGTAGAGAAATTATTGAGATTAGGAATGTTCCTGTAAAAGAAGAGTATGAAAAAAAGAGTGAGGGGAATTTTTCCCCTCACTCTTTTAATTGAAAGCTGTTTATTTCATAGGTTTTCTGGCAATACCTAAATCTTGAGCCACTTGAGCCACTTGATTTGCTACCACATCGGCTACCCGTTTATCAAATACACCGGGGATAATATTTTCTTCATTCAAATCTTTTTCATCTAATAAAGAGGCAATGGCCTTAGCAGCACCTAATTTCATTTCTTCGGTAATGTTGGTGGCTTCTACCATTAACGCTCCTTTAAAAATACCGGGGAACACTAATACGTTATTAATTTGATTAGGGAAATCGCTTCTGCCAGTAGCAATAATTCTTGCTCCGCCTTTTTTGGCTTCTTCTGGCATAATTTCAGGAATAGGGTTGGCCAAAGCAAAAACAATAGAATCTTCTGCCATGGTAGAAACCATTTGGGCAGTTAACAAGTTAGGAGCGGAAACCCCGATAAAAATATCTTTTCCTTTAATCACGTCGGCCAAATTACCGCTTTCTTTATTTTTATTGGTTAAAGTGGCAATTTCGGCTTTGGCAGAATTTAAATCTTCTTTACCTTCGTATAAGGCTCCTTCAATGTCTAACATTACAATGTCTTTAGGGTTCATTTGAAGCAGTAATTTCGCAATGGAAATACCGGCAGAACCGGCACCATTAATTACAATGCGTACATCTTTCCAATCTTTTTTAATAAGCTTTAAGGCATTGATTAACCCTGCCAATACCACAATGGCGGTACCGTGCTGGTCATCGTGGAAAACAGGAATATCTAATTCTTCTTTTAATCTGCGCTCAATTTCAAAACACCTTGGGGCAGAAATATCTTCTAAGTTAATACCGCCAAAGGTAGGGGCCAAGTATTTAACGGTTTTAATAATTTCTTCCGTATCTTTGGTATCTAAACAAATGGGGAAGGCATCTACATTACCAAACTCTTTAAACAAAAGGCATTTACCTTCCATTACGGGCATAGCAGCTTCGGGGCCTATATCTCCTAAACCAAGTACGGCGGTGCCATCGGAAATAACCGCTACAGTTCTGCCTTTAATGGTGTATTTATAGGCATCATGCTTATTGGCATGAATTTTTCTACAAGGTTCGGCGACACCTGGGGTATAGGCAGTAGAGAGTTCTTCTTTGGTGGTTACAGAAATCTTAGAAACCACTTCCAACTTTCCTTGATGCTTTTCAGATAGTTCTAAACTAAGCTTATTATAATCCATAACAATTCCTCCTATGTTAAAAAAATACGAATTACCGTAATTATACCTAATTTTATGAAAAAAAGAAAGAGAAGGGAGGAGGAAAATAGGGAATTATTCCCCTTTTTCAACTTTTTCTTTCATTTCTTTATTAAGAATTTTCCGCAAGTTTTTTAAATAGTCAAAAGCCTCGACTTCTTCTATTCCATAGGTAAAATTTAAATCGTATTCTATGGGAAGCCAGCGGTGTAAAGGCCCTTCCTGATGTTGTAAAACTACTTCCAACTTATCTAAGGCTTTATAAAATTTGGCTTCAGGGGTATTCATTTTCAGCATTTCCTCAAAAAGAGGAATCAAATCTTCTTGATATAGTGCAGGCAAAGAGGTAAGCCATAGATGAATGGCCTCCTCCTCTTTTTTTTCATCTTGATCTTTTTTTTCAAAAGAAGGAATATCTCCGGTAAAAGCCTCTCCTATATCATGAAAGAGACACATTTTCATCACCTTATCCATTTGAATTTCCGGAAACTCATCTTGTAAAAAATAAGCCATCATACACAAACGAAAACTATGTTCTGCTACACTTTCATGGCGATCTTTACTGGTCCAACTGTGGCGGGTAGTGTTTTTTAAGTTTTCCACTTGATGTAATAGGGTTAAAAAAGCGGTATAATCCATAAAAACTCCTTAAAGGTTAATCAATGGGGATAAGGTAAAATATTCTTCTTTGGTCATGGAGTAGCAACATAAGTCTGTATAACTTCCGTCAGGTAGCAAATTTCCTTGGCGAAGGGTTCCCTCATAGGTAAAGCCCAGTTTTTCAATAACTCTTTTAGATTGAAGGTTAAAGGCAAAATGATGAACTTCAATCAGGTTTAGTTGAAGAGTGTTAAATCCATAAGCAAGTATTCTTTGGCAGCCTTCTACCATAAGCCCTTGTCCCCAAAAATCTTCTGAGAGTACATAACCCAAAGTCATGGCCATTGGATAATTGCGAAAAGTTTCCCGATGAAGGCCAATGGAGCCAATGACTTTTCCGGTTTTTCGGTGTTCAATGGCCCATACCTCCTGTGCTTCATTAAAAGACCGGATCCATTTTTTACTCTCTTCCATGTTTTCATGAGGTATCCACCCTGCCATAGGGCCTACCTTAGGGCTTTTTGCATAGGCAAAAAAATCTTCAGCATCAGTAGGGGCAAAGTCTCTTAAAATGATTCGCTTGGTGGTTAAGGTTTCCATTAAACCCCTCCTTATTTAGGAAAGAATAAGTAAAAATGAAAGTGTTTTGTTGATTATAACATGAAAGGAATAAAACAAAAGATAAAAATCTCATTAATTTTTTCTTCAATCGTGGATATTTGCAAAAGAATAAGATAAAATAGGCTAATGGTTATAGAGGAGGAGGAAAATGGAAGAAAGAGATGTTTACGATATACATAAAGTAAAAACCGGTAAGGTTAAACCAAGGAAAGAACCTTATAAAAAAGGAGAATATTATTTGTTTGTAAAACTGGTTTTGTTAAATAGCAGTGGAGAAGTATTTTTACAACAAAGGCAAAAAGACGCCCGTATTTGGCCCAACAAGTGGGACTTTGCTGCAGGAGGAGGAGCCCTAGCGGGAGAGACCAGCCAGCAAGCCATTGAAAGGGAAAGCTTTGAAGAAATTGGTTTTCAAAAAGACTTTACCTATATACGCCCTTTTTTTACAGCTCATTTTGCAAAAGGTTTTACCGATTATTATATTGTAAAAGAAGATTTTAAGGCAGAAGAAGCTATTTTGCAAAAGAAGGAAGTACAAAAGGTGAAGTGGGCTACAAAAGAAGAGGCTTTTGCTCTTTTGGCAGAGGGAACCTTTATTCCCTATCATCAAGGTCTACTGTCCATGGTTTTTTCCATGGGGGAAAACCAAAAATTCCCTACCCCTTCAGAGCTAAAAGAAGAGAGAAAATAAACTAAAGGAGCTTTTCATATGGAACTTTCCTCAGCAAAAGGTGGCAAAAAAACACCGATTGATGAAGATAAAATCAATATAAAAACTGTATACTATTTAATCATTACCGCTGCTTTTCAGATGGGATATATTCTTTTTACTGTTTTTACAAAAAAAGCCTTTCCTATATCAATGGTTTTTACTTTGGTTTTTACACTGGGAATTTTGACGGTATTGCCTAAAAATAAAAAGCAGGCTGAAAAAACCAAAGGAAAAGTTACTTCTTTTCATCAGGGAATCTATTTGCTTTTTATTGCGATTCTCTTTCTTACCTTAAGTGAAAGCCTTAACCTTAGAAGTTTTTGGTTAACAAACAATAGCCATTTTACCTTTACCTATATTAAATGCTTTATTGTAGCTGTTTTGATTTTTATAGGCTTTTGCGGGTTGATTTACGGAATAACAGGAAAAAAAGCCTTTGCTTTAACCTTAGGGGGAACGGTATTAATCCTTCTTTCCCTTGTAAATTATTATATGTTGATGTTTAGGGACCGTACCTTTTTACCCCACGATTTTTATGCGGCTCAAACCGCGGCCAATGTAATAGGAGAATATACTCTTTCCATTACCCCTATTGTATTTTCCACTATACAAATACTTATTCTTCTATGGATGCTGTCTTTTAAAATAGATGCTCTTTTTTCTGTAAAAAAGAAAGGGAAGAGAAAGGGGCTAGAGTGTTTAGGCTTTTTGGCCTATGGAGTAGTTGTAGTAATACTTATATTATCCCCCGGTTTTTGGGAAAAAACAAGTATTCGTTCAGAATATTGGAATCCAAACGACTCCAGTGCTAAACATACCTTTGTATTAAATTTTTTAGGGGTAATTCCCTATATGTCTATAGAAGCACCGCCGGGTTATGAAGAAAATGTAGCTCTTTTAGAAGAAAAATACCCTTCCGATTCTATCCAAGGGCTGGATCAAAGCCAATTGCCTGATAAAATGATTTTTATTATGAACGAAGCTTTTGCCGATTATAGGATGGTAGAAGGCTTCGAAACCAACCAAGATCCTTTGCCTTTTTGGCATAAACTTTCTCAAGAAGAAGGGGTTATAAGTGGCTATTTAGTGGTGAATGCTTTTGGAGGCGGAACTGCCCTTAGTGAATTTGAAGGCCTAACAGGCACTTTGGGAATGGCCCTTGACGGGGTAAATGAAAGTGCTATGCAGCGCTTGGTACATAATAGAATTGCAGGCCTTGGAGACAGCATGAAAACCTTAGGCTATCAAACCTTGGCTATGCACCCTTATACCCGTTCTGGCTGGGGAAGACCGGCAGCCTATCCCCATATGGGATTTGACCAATTTATTAGTTTAGAAACCATGGGCTTTGAAAAAAAAGATTTGGTGCGCAGCTATGCTTTAGATGAAGCTTTTTATAAGTACATGGTAAATAGAATTGACCCTATGGAAGAACCGGTTTTTTTGTTTGGGGTTACCATGCAAAACCATGGAGGTTATACTTGGGAAGATGAAACTTTAGGAAAAGGAAGAACCCCGGTACCCAATACCATACAAGTTACCTCCCCTAAAGGCGAATTTTCTCAAGCTAACCAGTATTTTAACTTGCTTCATCTGTCAGACAAGGCTTTTGAAAAATTGATAAACCATTATCAAAACAAAAAGGAAAAGGTGGTCATTATTATGTATGGAGATCACCTTCCTGCTATTAAAGACGGCTTTGAAGAAGCCTTGGAAGCCCTTTCTCCTAAAGATAAAAATCCATTTCAAAACCACAGTGTTCCTTATATGATATGGGCAAACTATCCTTTACAAAAAATTCAAGGGGAAACAGACCATGTAAGTGTTAACTATCTATCTGTTTTAATTAAGGAGGCTTTAAACCTTCCCTTTACCGGCTTTGAAAAATATTTACTTGAGTGTAAAGAAGCCTATCCCATTACAAGCACTTTAGGTATTGTAGATAGGCAAGGGGAAATTTACGAAAAAGATTATATGGAGATAGACCCATTATTGGCACAATACTCATTTTTTCAGTATAATAACTTAACGGGGAAAAAAGGATATATGAAAAACCTATACCTATCTAAAGAGTAAAAAAGAATGAGGAAATTTTTCCTATTATCCTAGTACCTATACCAAACAACTTATTTAAGGGGGATTAACTTTGGCATTTTATGATGAACGGGCAGAAGAAGTATTAGAAAAACTTTCTACCAATCCGAATACAGGCCTTACCACAGAGCAAATAAAAGAAAAGCAACAAAAATATGGTGATAACAAATTAAAAGAAAAAAAGAAAAAAACCAATATTGAGCGATTTATTGACCAATTTAAAGATGTAATGATTTTAATTTTAATTGGTGCTGCTATTATATCCTTTGTTATTGCCCTTGTTGAAGGCGATGCCAAAGAATTTTTTGAACCTGCATTAATTATGGCCATTGTTATCATTAATGCCCTAATGGGGGTTATGCAGGAAAGCAAGGCGGAAAAAGCCTTAGATGCTTTACAAAACTTATCTGCACCCCATGCAAGGATAATACGAAACGGAGAAGAAAACCTTATTGATGCAGTTCTCTTGGTTCCGGGAGATATAATTAAACTGGAAGCGGGAGATTTTATTCCTGCAGATGCCAGGCTGCTTCAAAGTGCAGGCCTTAAAAGTGAAGAATCCGCCTTAACAGGAGAATCGGTTCCTTCAGAAAAAGATGCCGCCAGTCCTGTAAAAGAAAATGCCCCCTTAGGAGATAGAACCAACATGGTTTTTTCAGGATGTAGCATTACCTACGGTACTGGCGTAGCTGTGGTTACAGCTACAGGGATGAACACCCAAATGGGGAAAATTGCCAAATTATTGGAAGGGGAAACAGATAGCCAAACCCCGTTACAAGTAAAGCTTGCTCAAATGGGCAAATATCTAGGGCTGGTGGCTATTTTAGCCTCGGCTTTAGTATTTATATTGGGAATGATGAACAACATTCCGGTGATGAAAATTTTTATGACGGCAGTTTCTTTAGCAGTATCGGCCATTCCTGAGGGGCTTCCTGCTATTGTGACCATTGTATTGTCTATTGGAGTACAACGTATGGTTAAAAAGAATGCCATTATCAGAAGGCTGCCTGCAGTAGAAACCTTAGGTAGTGCATCGGTGATTTGTTCTGACAAAACCGGTACTTTAACCCAAAATCGTATGACATTAATGAAGGCTTATATAGACGAAAATGAGGAAGAAGAGGGTATAAATCAAAACAACTCTTCTAAAGTAAAAGAGTTACTAACCTTAGGAACCCTTTGTTCCAATGGTTCTGTTATTATTAAAGGGGAAGAAGAAACCCACATTGGCGACCCTACGGAAACAGCCATTGTATTAGCTGCTTATAAAAACGGCTTAACCAAAGAAGACCTTAACCAAAAATACCCAAGGCTTGGAGAGATTCCCTTTGATTCTGACCGTAAATTGATGACCACCATTAACCAAATGGACGGGAAATTGATGGTTATTGTAAAAGGTGCCATTGATATGATGGAAAACCGTATTACGAAGGGAAATATTGAAAAGGCCAAAGAAGTAAACAATGCTTTAAGTAAAGAAGCTTTACGGGTACTGGCTATTGGCTATAAAGTGATTGATACTCTTCCTGAAAATTTAACTTCGGCTGAGCTTGAAAATGGCTTAACTTTAATGGGCCTTGTAGGAATGATAGACCCACCACGCCCTGAAGCAAAGGAAGCAGTGGCAGTGTGTATTAAAGCTGGTATTAAACCTGTAATGATTACCGGTGACCACGTGGTAACGGCAACAGCCATTGCTAAAGAAATTGGAATTTTCCATGAAGGGGATTTATCTATTACAGGGGTAGAATTAGATGGGATGGATGAACAGGAATTAGATGAAAAGCTGGAAAAAATTTCTGTTTATGCAAGGGTATCCCCTGAGAATAAAATTCGTATTGTAAAGGCATGGCAACGTAAAGACCAGGTAGTTTCTATGACGGGAGATGGGGTAAACGATGCCCCTGCCTTAAAGGCGGCAGATATTGGTTGTGCTATGGGCATTACCGGTACCGATGTAGCCAAAGGGGCGGCAGATATGATTTTAACTGACGATAATTTTGCCACCATTGTAGATGCTGTGCGAGAAGGTCGAGGCATTTACGCCAATATTAAAAAAGTAGTAGGTTTTTTACTAGGAACCAACTTTGGAGAAATATTAACAGTGCTTGGGGCTATGCTTTTATGGCATAAATCTCCTCTTTTATCTATGCAGTTACTTTGGATTAATTTGGTTACCGATAGTTTACCTGCCATTGCCCTTGGAATGGAAGCTGTAGAAAAAGATGTGATGGACCAAAAACCCAAAGGAAAAAAAGAAGGGCTTTTTGCTGGCGGTTACGGAGTAAGAATCTTTTTACAAGGGTTTATGTTTGGTATTTTAACCTTAATCGGTTTTAAAATTGGTGAAACCGTTACAGGCTTAGAAGGGGGAGGCCAAACCTTAGCTTTTATGGTATTGGCTTTTTCCCAGGTGGTACAGGCCTTTAATATGCGTTCCGATCATTCCTTATTTACCATAGGGCCTTTCAGCAATAAAAAGCTGAACATGGCCGCCCTTATATCTACTGCCCTTATGGTGCTGGTACTGTTTACCCCTGTACGGGTAGCTTTTGAGCTTGTGGTGCTGCCTACCCACTTATACCTTATTGGACTGGGTTTATCTATAGTGCCATTTTTGGTAATGGAACTGGCTAAAGCCATAGGTTTAGTTAAACATCATAGCAAAAAATAAAAGAAAACAGGAGGGATGATTGTGATTTTGAAAGCATTGTTTCCCATAGACGAAATGAATAAAATAGAAAAAATACTCCTTAAAATAAATAATTTAAAAAACCATGCCCATAAAGAGAAACATGGTCTTTCCGTAGAGGTGGTGTTTATGGGAGAAGCTATAAACTTACTACTAGCTACCAAAAAAAATCAGGAAATTCAAGAAAAACTGATGAACCAGGGAGTTGTTTTGGCAGCTTGCAATAATGCAATGAAAGCCCACCACCTTACCCTTGAGGATTTAATTCCTGCAGCACAAAAGGTAACCAGTGGCGTGGGAGAAATCATCATTAAACAAATGGAGGGCTGGGCAGCTTACTGGAGTTAGACAAATAAAAAAACTAAGATAAAAAACCCCTTGGCAAGACAACATCTAATCCTGCCAAGGGGTTTTTCATTAAGGAAACTATAACAAGTGAAGGCTACTTTTGTCTAACAATACAAAAGGCCTGTCTCCTTCTTGGTAAATCTTTTTATTTACAGGGTGGTATTCTTCAATAATTACCTTGGTATCTCCAACCATAACATGGTAATACTGGTAAGCGCCCATAAAAGTGGACAGAACTACTTCGCAGGCAAGATCTCCCTCATCGGCTAAAGTGGCTCCTTCAGGACGAAGAACCAAAGTACATTGGTCTCCAATAGTTAAGTTTTCAGGTTTTTTTGCTAAAACTTCTCCTCCCATTAAAGTAATAAGGGCTTCGTTACCACGAACCTCTTTAATGATACCTTCCAAGAAATTGGCTTCTCCAATAAAATCGGCTACAAACTTGCTGTTAGGCTGGTAGTATATTTCTTTAGGTGTTCCCATTTGTGCAATAAGGCCTTTATTCATAATGACAATCTGATCGGAGATGCTCATAGCTTCCGATTGGTCGTGGGTAACGTAAACAGCAGTAATACCAAGGGCTTGTTGTATTTTTCGTATTTCCGTACGCATGGTTACCCGAAGCTTGGCATCTAAGTTGGATAAAGGCTCATCAAAAAGCAATACACTGGGCTCCACTACTAAAGCTCTGGCCAAAGCCACCCGCTGTTGTTGTCCGCCGGATAGCTGATTGGTCATTCGGTCTTCATAGCCTGTTAATTCTACCAAGTCTAATATTTTCATCACCCGGGTATGAATATCTTGTTTGGGTAAACGTTTTAATTTAAGGCCATAGGCTACATTATCAAATACATTATAATGGGGAAACAGGGCATAACTTTGGAAAACCATGGCGGTATCGCGTTTGTTGGGAGGTAAAGCATTTATGGCTTTTTCTCCTAAATATATTTCTCCTTCATCGGGGCTTTCAAAGCCGGCAATCATTCGAAGGGTGGTGGTTTTACCACAACCGGAAGGGCCTAATAAGGTAACAAATTCTCCCGGATTAATTTGTAAAAAAATCTTATTTACTGCATAAAAATCTTCTTTAGTTTTAGGGTTTTTATATATTTTAGAAACACCTTCAAGGTGAACACCTTTTTTATTACTCATTTACCCTTTAACCTCCTTTACTTTTTTGCTGGTACCAAAGTATTTTAATAACAGATTCATAATGGCAATGGCAGTATAAACAATTAAAATTAATATGGTGGCATAGGCACAAGCAATAGCGTAATGCCCTTTTTCAGCATATTCATTAATCTGTACGGTAATGAGGAAATATTGTGGGGTAACCAATAAAATAATGGCACTAATAGCCGTAATTGATCGAACAAAAGTGGTAACCAAGCCGCTAAAGAAGGAATCTTTAATTAAAGGTAAGGTAATAGAGGTAAATACTTTACCACTACCGGCCCCTAAATCAAAGGCAGATTCTTCAATGGACTTATCAATTTGCCTTAGGGCAGAAATACCACTTCGGGTACCTACTGGCAAGGATCTAGTGATAAATACAATAACTAGAATAAGGCCTGTGCCATAAATACCTTGTAAAAATCCTGTTCTAAACACGCCATTGGCAAAGCCGCGAATAAACCCTACGCCAAGTACCGTACCAGGCACTGCCATAGCTAAAATAGAAACAAATTCAACAAAGCCTTTTAATTTGAATTTTTTCTTCACCACAATGTAGGAAATAATCATAGATAATAGGGCGGTGATAGGGGCGGAAATGGCGGATAAAGTGAAAGAGTCTTTAAAGGCAGCCATACCGTTTCGCCTAAACATTTCTCTAAAGTGGTCTAAAGTAAGGGAATAATCTCTGCCCCAAAGTTTAAATAAAGCACCAAAGGGAACGCTGACATACATTAAAACAACGAAAGCCGAAATAAGAATGCAAAAAGTGCTTAAAGGTGCGGTAACACTTTTATCTCGAATGGGTATACGCTCTCTAGAAGCTTTTCCTGTTAAAGTAGCAGCGGTTTTGGCTTCAAAATAGTATTTTTGCACCAAGAACAGCCCCAAGGTAATAGCTAAAAGCACCACTGCCATGGCCGCAGCACCCATGGTATCGTAACTACCACCGGTAATACGTAAATAGATAGTGGTGGCCAAGGTATCGTAACTACCGCCAATTAACATGGGGTTGGCAAAATCTGCTACAGATTCAATGAAGGTAACTAGAAAAGCATTGCCTAAGCCCGGCAAAAGCAAAGGGAAAGTAACCGTGGTAAACACTTTCCATCTGGAAGCGCCCATGTCTCTTGCTGCTTCTTCCATAGAAGGATCGATGTTTTTTAATAAACCTTTAAGCATTAAATAACAAACAGGGAAGAAGGTCATGGTTTGTACAATAACAATTCCCCATAGTCCATATACGTTGGAAGTACGTATACCTAAAAGCCCTCTGGAAATTAGTCCTTGCCTACCAAAAAGTAAAATCATTGATAAAGAAAGAACAAAAGGTGGGGAGACTACAGGCAGCAATGAAACCACATTAAAAAGCCTGCCTAATAGAGGGTTTACTTTTACATAACAATCCATATAGGCAAACAACAACCCAATAAGGGTGGAACCGATACCCACAATAACCCCTAACAACAAGGTATTGGTAAAGGCATTTTTAAAGGTATAATCTTTAAAAATTTTAGGGAAGGCTGAAAGGGTAAAAATCCCTTCTTTTGTGACCACACTGTCAATTAACAACATAATTAAAGGGTAGAGCACAAATAAAAAAAGAAAAGCGACCAATATTGTAATGGTAATAACCAATACAGGGTCTTGGTAAAATTTTCTTCTTTCAAGTTTTGCACTTTGCCGCGAAGCCATTGACTTTCCTCCTTTTTGAAAAGCGTATAAAAAGGGAGGATAAGGAAATTTATCCTCCCTAATAGTTAGAATAGTATTAAATTATTCGGTTTTAAAGCGATCATCAGCACTGCCAAGGGCGTTGAAAAAGTCTTCAACGTATTTAGTGGTGTTGGCTTTGGCATCTTCAAAGTCATAGTCAATTGCATTTTCAGGGTCAAGGCCAAAAGCAATAGCTTCTTTGGGTTGCTCTGCATTGTCAATGACTAGGAATTGATAAGATTCGTTGGTTTTTCCTAAATTAACACAATCGGGGGATAAGGCGTATTCAATCCATAATTTGGCAGCATTGGGATGTTTGACTCCTTTGAAAATGGCAGTAGCACCTACTTCGTAGCTGGTGCCGGAAGAAGGGATAATCAGCTCTACATTGTCATAACCCATTAAAATTTGGGTGATGCCATCGTGTAAAAAGCCGATAGCGATAATACATTCGCCAATACCTACTTTTTTAGAAGGACCAGAACCGCTTTTGGTATATTGGGCAATGTTTTTATCTAATTCTACAAAATATTTCATGGCTTCATCATGGCCCTTCATTTGTACCATGGTGTTAATAACCACTTTAGCAGTACCGGCGGTATTAGGGTTGGACATCCAAATAAGGTCTTTATATTCAGGTTTCAGTAAATCGTCCCAATCTTGAGGAGGGTCTAGCTTCATGTATTCTAGTTCTTCTTTATTTACCATAAAGCCTAAAAGTCCTTTATAAATGCCATACCAATGGCCGTCTTTATCTCGATAAATATCGGATACGAGATGACTGGCGTTTTTGGCTTCATAGGGTTCTAACAGGCCTGCAGCGATACTTTCGTTATAAGGGTCACTGGTTCCACCAAACCATACGTCGGCAGAAGGATTTCCTTTTTCTTCAGTAATTTTTGCTTGCACTTCTCCTGTGGATAAGCGTTGAGCACTTACTTTAATACCAAAAAGTTCTTCAAATTTTTTGACAGCGGCAAACAAGTAGGCCTCTTCACAAGAACCGTAAACTACCAGCTCTCCCTCTGCTTGGGCAGCAGCGATCAATTCGGGATCAATGGCAAGGGCACCAGTTTTCTCTTCGGCTAGAGCAAAAGAAAAAGCACCGAGGGTCATGAGTAGGACTAAGAACAGAGATAATATTTTTTTCACAGAAAAAACCTCCTAAAAATATGTAATTAATTTATTAATTTCATAATAATCCCCTCTTTGAAAATTGTCAAGGAATTTACAATCTCATTGAAGAGCGTATAGGAGAAAGGGAAGATAGAGATAAAAAACCATTGTCAATCTTTTTTTCAAATTGACAACCCCTATTTTATAGACTACAATTTATACAGTTTTAGAGGCCATTGGGCAAAAAATTGTCCTTTGGCTTTTGTGTGGGAGGAGGGGGGATTATGGAGAAGAATGATTTAAACTTTGTTCAAGTAATTGAATCCCTATGGCAGGAGAAAAAAATCAATACGGTTCGAGAACTTTTGTTAACCATGCAACCTGCCCAAATTGCTGAGATTTTTGATGAGCTTCCCCATTTAACCACCACGGTTTTATTTAGAATGCTTCCTAAAGAAGTGGCCGCAGATGTATTTATTGAAATGGAAACAGAAGGGCAGCACGCTCTTGTACAAACTTTTACAGATAAAGAACTTCAAGAAGTTATTGACGATTTATTTGTAGATGATGCTGTTACCTTAATTGAAGAAATGCCTGCCAATGTAGTAAAAAGAATACTGGTAAACACAACCGATCCTCAAATGCGAGCCAGTATTAATGCTATTTTAAACTACCCAAAAGATAGTGCCGGTAGTTTAATGACGGTGGAATATGTATCTTTATCCACTAGCACCACAGCAGACGAGGCCATTAACGTTATCCGAAAAAGTGGAGCAGATAAGAGAACCGTTAATGTTTGTTATATTATTGATTCTTCCAGGCACTTAATTGGAGTGGTTTCTCTAAAAGAAATTATTATTGCATCTGGAAATGCTACTATGGAAAGCATTATGGAAGAGCGGGTAGTATCGGTACAAACCTTGGAAGATCAAGAAACCGTGGCTCATCTTCTAGGAAAATACGATTTTTCTGTAATGCCTGTAGTAGATAAAGAAAACCGTTTAGTGGGGATTATTACGGCTGATGATGTAATTGACGTTATTCAAGAAGAGGCCACAGAAGATATTGAAAAAATGGCGGCTATTACTCCTTCGGAAAAACCATATTTGAAAAACTCTGTTGTAGAAATATGGAAAAGCCGTATTCCTTGGTTGTTAATTTTAATGATTTCCGCTACCTTTACCGGAATGATTATTACAGGCTTTCAAGATGCCTTGGCAGCTTCCGTTGTGCTAACAGCTTTTATCCCCATGTTAATGGACTCAGGAGGAAATGCCGGTAGTCAGTCTTCTGTTACGGTTATTCGTGGATTGTCTTTAAAGCAACTAACTTTTAAAGATTTGTTGGAAGTGGTTTGGAAGGAAAGCAGGGTAGGATTTCTGTGTGGAGCAACTTTATCAGTTGCTACTTTTGGGAAATTGTTGCTTGTTGACAGGCTTTTACTGGGAAATGATAGTATAACCATATTGGTAGCTTTAGTAGTTTCTCTTACCATGGCCTTAACCATACTCATTGCAAAGTTTGTAGGGGGAATTCTTCCGTTACTAGCTGAAAAACTAGGCTTTGACCCGGCAGTAATGGCAAGCCCGTTTATTACAACTATTGTAGATGCACTATCTTTATTAATTTACTTTGGTTTGGCTACTGCATTGCTGGGCATATAAAGAAATACTTAAATCGATGGGCAAAACATAGGCGGTTTTTGTTTTTAAACAAAGGCGTTTTGTGATAAAGGAAAGTTGTATGTTGAACCCTGTTATGTTAAAATAACAGGGTTCATAGCTAAAATATAAAAACACTTTGAGAAGGGGAATTATGAAAAAAAATCAAGTATTGAAAAGCATAACTATTTTAATTGCTTTAGCAATTATGGTGGTTTCGATTACAGGAATCCTCGGCATTTTTCCCCAAAGTTATTTTAGTGAGAAAAGTGAGCTAAGAAGCGAGGAGAAAAATAAAGTAGAAATTTACGAGAAAGACAGTAGCTATAATCACCTTGTATTATCTTATAGCCTACAACCAAAGGCCAGTTATCAGCTTTCTTTTGGAGAAGTAAAGGTAACCCAAGGAGATACACAAGTATTGGTTGCAGCTTTATTTGATCAAAGAAATCAAACCGTACTTGCACAAAAGGTGATTTCTCTTGAAAAAGAGCCTTTGGAATGGAATTTTATTACTCCGGAAGATACGGAAGGAGTAGAGCTACTACTGTACCCTAACCTTCGTGGACAATCGGAGTGGATAGGAATTGAGGCCACAGGAGTTTCCTTAATTCGAAAAGAAAAAAGCTTGAAAGAAGAACTTGCATTAAATGAACAAAACCTCCTCCCTGAAGGAGAGAAACATAGTATATATCTTAACAATGAAGAAAATGATTATAGCTATAAACTGTTAAGCCCTTTGTTGGAAGAAAAAGAAGAATATGTGTTTACCATGAAAAAGGCATCCTTGTTGGGTAGCAATACAAATATAATAACTATAGGCTTATTTGATGAAGAGAAAGATGAAGTACTGGAAGCGTATCCAATTCAATTAGAGGAAATTTCAGAAAAAGAGGGATATCGCTGGAACTTTACCGTGCCTAAAGAAGGATTGAAAGTGATTATTTACGGTGGCGAAGCGGGGAACACAAAAAATATTATAGCCATCTATGAGGAACTATCTTTAATGAAAAAACAATAGATTCTTTGTTAAACTCCTTCGATTATAAAAAAAGAGCTTATTGCGAAAAACAATAAGCTCTTTTTGCTAGGGCTACTAATGGGAAAAAGGAAAATCGCTTTATTTGTCACGGTTTTCTAAGGGAACATAAGAATGATAGTCGCCGATATAACGGTATTGGGGACGAATGATACGTCCATCGTTCAACAAAGAATCCATGCGATGGGCTCCCCAACCGGCCATACGGGATATAGCAAAAATAGGAGTGTATAATTCTACAGGCAGGTCCAACATTTCATAAACAAAGCCACTGTAAAAATCAATATTGGCAGAAACCCCTTTATACATTTTTCTTTTTTCACTAATGAGTTTTGGGGCTAAGGTAGCAACACTTTGATACAAAAGAAAGTCTTCTTCTCTTCCTTTTTCTTTGCTTAACTGTTTAACAAAATCTTTGAAAATTTCGGCCCTTGGGTCCGATAAGGAATAGATAGCATGACCAATACCGTAAATAAGACCGGAGCGGTCAAAAGCTTCTTTGTTGAGAATTTGATTTAAATAATCAATAATTTCACTTTCATTATGAGGGTTTTTAACCTGGGCTTTTAAGTCAGCCATCATTTCCATTACCCTAATATTGGCGCCTCCATGGCGAGGACCTTTTAGGCTACCCAAGGCAGCTGCAACAGCGCTATAGGTATCTGTACCGGAAGAAGAAACAACATGCATGGTAAAAGAAGAGTTATTTCCTCCTCCATGTTCTGCATGAAGAACCAAAGACAAATCTAACAGTCTGGCTTCCAGCTTGGTAAATTTGTGATCGGGCCTTAAAATATATAAAATGTTTTCCGCAAAAGAAAGGGCGGGGTTTGGTAAGTGAATAAAAAGACTCTCTTCTTTTTCGTAATGGTTATAAGCTAAATACCCGTACACAGCCAATAAGGGAAATTGCGCAATGAGCTGTAAACATTGGCGTAAAACATTTTCTACAGAAGTATCGTCAGGGTTGTCATCATAATAGTACAACATTAACACACTTCTGGCCAAGGCATTCATCATGTCTTTTGTAGCCGCTTTCATAATAATATCCCGAACAAACTTGGGGGGCAAGGAACAAAGCCCGGATAAAAGCTGAGAAAAATTCAAAAGCTTTGTTTTAGAAGGTAATGTGCCAAATAACAATAAATAAGCGGTTTCTTCAAAGCCAAAACGGTCTTCTTTAAGAAAACCGGAAACAATATCGTTAATTTCAATTCCTCTATAAAAAAGTTTTCCTTCCATAGGGATGTCTTTGCCGTCTACCACTTTTTTAGCCGTTACTTTAGAGATAGTTGTTAATCCTGCCAACACACCATCCCCGTTTAAATCTCTTAAACCACGGTAAACATGATGGGTATGATATAACTGGGAGGGAATTACTTGTTGGTCAAAACATTTTGAGAGAGTGTGAATTTGGGAGATATATTTGCTGTAAATTTGTTTGGGGGGCATAAAGGTCACTCCTTTTATGATTCGTATTCAGTCACCATATTAGGGCGAAAGAAAAGGGAAAAAGAAAAACAAGACTTAAGAAGAGTGAATTTCTTCACTGGTAAGACGGGTAAAACTAAGTAATTCATAAAAATAACGAGGTTTTTTGAAAAGACCGGTAAGAACAAGCAGAAGAAAAAAAGCAGAAGAAAAAAGGAAAAAAACAGCGGAGAAAACACTGGCAAGGGGCAAGTTTTGATGGGAAGAAAAGTAACTGGAGATAAAGGGGAAAATTTTTGTAAAAAACAAAACAATACCGTTTCGAACCACTAATTGCCAAAGGGCTAAGGGTTTTTCTCGGGTAGAAAGAATCTTAATTTTAAGAAATTCCTGACCAAGGGTTTTTCCTTTTGAAAGGTAGGGTAAAAGAAAAAAATATAAGGCAAAAAAGATAAAAGGTAAAATAAGATCTTGATGAGGGAAGGGAAGGTGGAGAATATTTAAAAAGAAGGAAAAAATAGATTGAAAAAAAGATAGAAGGAATAAATCAATTATGTAAGCTAAAGTTCTTCGAAGAAGGCCTACATGAATTTGCTTGGAAATAGGCAAAGGCTCTTTTTCTATGGTGGGTAACAGACGACTTAGAATAGGAGTGATGGCAAAGCCTAAAAGGGTGCCTAAAGTATTTAGAATAATATCGTCAACATCGGCAACACGGTAGGCTTGAGGGTAAATGCCATAAATCCCTGTATATTGGGTAAGTTCATAAAAAAAACTTAGTAAAAAACCTAAAAGCAAAGTAGAAAGAAAAGAACGGTTAAAATACTTACGTAAATACACTCCAAAGGGAAGGGTAAGAAGAAGGTTAAAGGCAGGGCTGTAAAAAGTGGGATGCTTGAGGGCTTTTAACCAAGTAGAAGGCTGGCTAAAATGAAAACCGGATTTTTGTAAAAAAGTGGAAATAAACAAAAAAGGCTTAGGGTTATGTTGAGCTTTTGTCATTGCTGCCACAGCCTCTTTACTGGGGAGAGGGAGTAAAGTTAAAAACCAAGCAACAATCATATAAATGATAAAGGAGGCAAAAACAAAGCTTTTTTTTATTAAGATACCGTTATGTTTTCGATATTGGTAAATGGCAACAGGCAAAGATAACAGGTATAATAAGCCTAAAGAAACTAAAAGGCCTAGTACAATGGGTTGAATGTAAGTTGACATAATACCTCCAAGTGTTATATTTAAAGGAAGAGAATATGCCTTTATTTAAAAGAAATCAGGTGAAAATGTGAAAAACCAAAATCTTTATTGGCAAACCAAAATTTTTAATCAAAAAATAGATCCAATCATCATTATAGCAGATGAAGACAAAATTCATTATATGAATTTTGTGCAGCTGCAAGCAGGTGAAGAAAGAGATATTTGCCTTGAAACAAAATGGAAAAAAAACCTTCTTCAAGGGGAAACCAGCCTAATAGAAGAAGGAATGAGGCAATTAGAAGAGTATTTTTCGGGGAAGAGAAAGGCCTTTAATTTGCCCTTAAACATTGTAGGAACGGATTTTCAAAAAAAAGTTTGGAAAGCCCTCTTAACCATTCCCTATGGAGAAACCTGGTCTTACAAACAATTGGCCCAAAAGGTGAACAACCCTAAAGGATATAGGGCTGTAGGGGGAGCCAATGGGGCAAATCGCTTTTCTATTGTAATTCCCTGCCACAGAGTTGTTGCAAGCCAAGGAGGGTTGGGAGGATATAGTGGAGGGCTTAATAATAAAAAGTTTTTATTATTATTAGAAAAAAATGGAAATAAGTAAAAATTGGAAATAAGCAAAAAGAGGACAGGTTTTACCAGTTGTTTACAGCATGTTCCGCAAAGCCAACTAAATTTTCTACTTGTAATTTTTCTCCGTTGTCTAAAGTAACAGTGCCGTTAAAATAGCCGAACATTTGGTGGGTGTTATTGTCAATCCATAATACTTTGGTTTTTGTTTCTCTATCGTAAGTAGGGGTTAGGGTAAGGTCTAAACGTCCTTCTTCGTCATGTAAGTGCCAAGGATCCATATAGCTTTCTCCTACATCAAAGAAAACCTTTCCCAACTTATGAATGTTTCCTTCATAAAAAAGAGCATTTTCTGTGGCGGTAGAGGTGTTGCCAAAGCCACAGCCCAAATTAAAACCAAAAACTTTTTCTTTTAAAAGACCACTTGCATTAGACCAGTACCACTGATTGGAAAAAGGCCATACTCCTCTTCCCCAATCCAATAAGCCCCAGGCTTTAGTGGAAGTAAAAGTATACTCTTTATCTGCAAGTTTTGCCGTTCCCACCGCTTCCATAGCATTAATTTTTTGGTTATAATAAAAGGCTTTAGGATTTTCATCAAAGGGAATATTAATGACCAAAGATTTTGGGGTAAGCCTTTTTAGCTGGACATCTACCGAAAAATGCTCGTCCTTGAAAAGAATGTGATATTCTTGATTCTTTGTCTCAATACGTAGTAAAACCCCTTTTTTTTGGTATTGCAAAACCCCGTCTTTTTCCGCATTGGAGCCAAGTTTCATAGAAGAAAAGGGCAAGGGTAAAATAAGATCTTTTTGATAGAGAGGCTCTCCTTTGATAAAATCAAAAAGCATTACCCCAACCTGCCCTGCGTAACTGGCATGGCCATAGGTAAATTGAAGGGCAAGGTGATCGGTGTTGATTTGATACCAGTCCCATTCTTTAATTCGATAAAAAGGTGCTTTAATTGCTTTGCGGTTGTATTGAAGAAGACCTTCCGATGCCCATCCTGGGGAAGGGTGGCCTTTTTCATTTAGTACAGGTTGCGGTAGGGTAAATTCATGCTGTTTCATTGGAACCTCCTTATATAGGTTGGCCGATGGGGATTGTGAGAATTGTAGTTATAGCTATTTTACCTTATAATGAGAAAAGTGACAAATGGCTTAAAGGAGGAAAAAGATTGCAAGAAATCAGAGAAATAGAGGGGGATATTGAGAAAAATGCCTACCTTCCTCTCCTTCTTTTGGCCGATGAAGAAGAAAAAATGATTGAAAAATATTTATATCAAGGCCGACTTTATGCCCTTTTTATTCCTGAAAAAATAGGAGTGATAGTGGTAACCCAAGAAGAGGAGAGGGTATTTGAAATAAAAAACTTGGGAATTTTACCTGAATATCAAGGGAAAGGTTATGGAAAAACTTTGATTCAACATATAGAAGGAAGCTATCAAAGCTTAGGAGATACATTACTTGTGGGTACAGGTGACAGCCCCTTAACAGTACCTTTTTATATAAAATGCGGGTTTACCTATTCCCACAGGATAAAAAATTTTTTTACAGATCATTATGAAAAGCCCATTATAGAAGCGGGGAAAAGGCTGATAGACATGGTATATTACAAAAAAGATTTAAGAAAGTAGAGAAAAAATATGACAAACAACTTTAAACGTCAAGGGCTAGTGGTGTTATGGGGCATGGTTACCCTATTAACTTTAATACTTGTATTTACCTTTGGAAAAATGGCAAATAGAGGAACGGCCTTTTTAGTAGGGATATTAATAGTGGGAGGTTGGACCGGCGTTTTTGCTATGGTTCCAATAGGTTTAAAAAGACGACGCTATTTAAAAACCTTAAACCAAATGAATGATATTGTAAAAAAATTCGAAGAGTTTCCTGAAGGAACACAAGAAATTGAAGAAATGAAAACCCTTTTAAGGCAAGAAGAAAGCCTTGAATTAAAAAACTTGTTACAGTACTATTTAGCTTGGATGCAAGGGGAAATTGGAGAAAAGGAAGAGGCAAAAAATACTCTTAGTAAAATTACCGGGTTTCCTAAAGACCCGGTTTTACAAGAAGAATTTTTATTGCTGAAAAAAGAAATGATGGAAGAATAATGTGTTAAAGGAGTTTTTACATGTTAGATAAGTCTATCCCTTATTGTAATTTAATTATGGTAAAAAAGCCTGTTTCGATAAAAAGAAGGAAAGGCTTATCTCTTCCTGCTAACTATACCCTTCGGCCTTTTACCTATAATAAAAATGATGAAAAGGCTTGGGCAAAAATAGAAACAGCTGCATTAGAGTTTGATGATGAGGAAAAAGCGCTAGCTTACTTTAAAAAAGAATATTTAAGCGAACCGGAAGAAGTGGTGAAAAGATGTTTCTTGCTGTTTGATGAAGAGAATAATCCTGTGGCTACAGCTTCTGCCTGGTTTGAAAAAATTGACGATAAAAAACACCCTATGGTTCATTGGGTAGCTGTCATTCCCTCCTGCCAAGGAAAGGGCCTTGGCAGAGCAGTAATGGAAAATGTTCTTGCTTATTTTGCCGAACATCATCCAGAGGAAAATATATATCTGCATACTCAAACCTGGAGTCATAAAGCGGTGATTATGTACCACAAACTGGGCTTTTCTTTGGTCAAAGATCAAGGCTTTTTTGAAGAGGAAAATATTCCTTCACGTTATCGTAAAAAAGAAAATGAATATACGAAGGCTTTGACAATTCTTAAAAAAGTTCTTCCAAAAGAACTTTACGAAAAACTAGTAAAAGAGGCTTTATAAAACTATTCTTCTTCGGGGAAGACCATTCCCCAATCTTTTCGCATTTGATCCATTTGATGTAAAATGCGTATGCTCTCTCCCATAGGCATCTGGGAACAGTCTGCTTTTTGGCTTTCAATGGCTTGAATAAGTCCCTTAACTTCATAATAAAAACCGTCACCATAAGGATGGGGAAAAGAAAATATTTTTTCCTTTTGATGTTCTACTTGTAAAATGACTTGTTCTCCACCCCAAAAAGAAGGGAGAGTAATGGTACCCTTATCGCCATAAATTTTTCCTTGGTTTTCAAGAGAATGGTAAATACTGCTGGTTAATAAAGCAATCTCCCCTTTTGAGGAAGTAAGGGTGATGGCATTTTGTCCGTCTACCCCCTCAGGGGTTAAAGTGGCAGTACTTTGTATTTTGGGGTTCTGGTCTTTTATAAACAGGGCAGCAAAGTGAAGGGGGTAAACCCCAATATCTAAAAGTGCTCCCCCGGCTAAAGCTTTTTGTGAAAGCCTTTCTACCTGTAATCCTGCTCCGCCAAAGCTGGCTTCAATAAGGCGAACAGGCCCAATAGCCCCCTCTTCAACAAGGGCTTGGGCTTTTTTAATGGTAGGCAAAAAACGGGTCCACATTCCTTCCATACAAATAACCTGATTTGTTAGAGCAGTTTTTTGGAGAATTTCACCTTGTTTGGCAGTAAGGGTGAGAGGTTTTTCGCAAAGGACATGCTTCTTTCCCTCTAAAGCTTTTTTTGCCTGCTCAAAATGAAAGGGATGGGGGGAAGAAATATAGACAATATCAATTAGGGGATCTTGTACCATCTCCTCAAAGGAATCATAGGCAGAGACCACCTCATAAGTTTGTTGAAAGTGAAGGGCTTTGGTAAGGGTTCTTGAGGAAACGGCTTGTAAAGTAACTTCTTCCATTTGTATAAGAAGTTTTGCCATTCGATTGGCAATAGCGCCTGTAGAGGAGATGGCGAATCTCCATTTTTTCATGTTTAAAACCTCCTTTAAAAATAATAAAAGGAAATAGAATGATCAAAAAAATAAAAGGTTCAACTTGCTTTTATCATACGCAAGTTGAACCTTTTATGCAACAAAAATGATGATGCTTTTATAAAAAGGAATAAATATAGGAAAGAATTGTGGTTATAATGGAAACAAGCCTTAAAACAGCTTAAATCACTTCTAACTTAAAAATGTTTTCTTCTTGGGAAGGAGTATCTGGCAGTTTAGGAACGGAGTACTCACAGCCTAGATCAAAAACAACTTTTTCCGGCGGGGTTTCAAGTAATTTAGGGTTTTTAATGTGGGTAAGCATGGTGGCAAAAAGTTTTGCATATATGGCTCCTGCGCAAACACGCTCATCAGCAGTAATGCCAATGGGCATAAGGCGTTTACGGGTTACACTGCCATCATCTTCTAAAATTAGTTTTCTTTCAATAGAACCCATGCTTAAAAAAATACCGGTAGTACCAAAATTGTATAAATGATGGTTGACAGAGTGCATACCAATAGAAGCCATGTTGGTTAAGTACATACTGGTGTGAAAAGGGCTAACATCAATAATAGCTTTTGGAAGAAAACCATAGCGATCGGCTAAACGAATAAATCCCATGGCCATGGTAGGTAAAAAAGGAATAGAAAAAAGACCGTTTACAAGCTTAAGTATTGCAGGGTTTTCATCTTCCGGACGATTTTCTTCAATCGCTTTATTCACCCTTTTTTGTACATCATATAAAGTGTCTGAAGGATCAAAATGTACTTTAGTGGCACTTTCTTCAATGCTACCGTCCTTTGTATCTCTTAAAACGGTAAAAGAGCAAGTTAACTCTTTACGTGAATAGAATTTTTTATTCATAACAAAGCGATTTACTTCAGGATGCTGAGAAATAGCGCGAACATAGGCAGCAATAATAATTTGCATAAAAGTAATACGTTTTCCCTTATGGCTTTGATCGGCAATATATCGGGCTAAAGGTTCAAAATCAACAGAGTGATTTAAAAAAACTTGAGCATCTACTCGCTGGGGCATAATATAAGGGGTAAAACGAACGATGGGATCGGGAAGATCAACTAATTTTCCATCAGGACGGAATCCAAACATGTATTTTCCTCACTATCTATTTAAAGTTTGTTTCAAGCAAAAAGTATTTACAAATTGTTCACAATTCATTGTAGCTAAATTTAAGGCATACGTCAACCAATAAATGAAAAGATAAATTAAAAAAGATTAGAATATAAAAATACACAGCCGAAGCTGTGTACAGACTGTTCAAAAGCCTATATTAAAAGCGTGGGATGGAAGAAGGAGTAAGATGCCTTCACTTTAAATTAAACCTTAGGACATGGGCACTAGTGGAGGATTTATTTGCCCGGCACATTGTGCCTTCTTTTATCCAAGGTTATGAAAAAATGTGTATAAAAGCATAAAGGTAGCAATGCTGAAAAATTAGTCCATATGCTCAAATAAATAAAACTTCATTTATTTGAAGGGCATTGGTTTTAGCGACACCCCGACATAACGAAGGGCTGTACACTTTCTTTAAGCCGTTTGTACCTGCTCGGCTGCTTGCAACTCTAATACTTCAATTGCTTGCTGACGCAATACGTATTTTTGTATTTTACCGCTGGCAGTCATGGGAAAAGATTTTGTAAACAATATATATCTTGGAGACTTAAAACGAGAAAGACCTTTTCTAACAAACTGAATTATTTCCTCTTCGTTGGCTTGGGCACCTTCTCGTAAAATACAGTAAGCTAATACTTCTTCTCCATACTTTTCGTCAGGAACCCCTATGACTTGCACATCTTGTATTAAAGGGTGGGTGTATAAAAACTCTTCAATTTCTCTAGGATAAATATTTTCCCCGCCACGAATAATCATATCCTTTAACCTGCCTGTAATACGAAAATTTCCTTCTTTGTCTTGGGTGCCAATATCCCCTGTGTGTAGCCAGCCATCTTCGTCAATGGCTTGTTTGGTAGCTTCCGCCATTTTATAATAGCCTTTCATAACCAAATAGCCTCGGGTTAAAATTTCACCAGGCGTATTAGGCGGCTGTTCAAGACCTGTTTCGGGGTCTATAACCTTTCCCTCTGTATGGGGCAATAACTTCCCTACAGTACTTACCCTTAAAGCCAAGGGGTCATCTGCGCTGGATTGGGTCATTCCCGGGGATGATTCTGTTTGGCCAAATACAATGGTTAATTCTTTTAAATTCATCTTTTGGGTTACATCTTCCATGGTTTTAATAGGGCAAGGAGAACCGGCCATGATTCCGGTGCGTAAGGAAGAGAAATCAAATTTTTTAAAATCAGGGTGCTCTAACATACCTATAAACATGGTAGGAACCCCATGTACGGCTGTGCATTTTTCTTTTTCCAACATTTCCATTTCTTTTAGAGGGTTATATTTTTCCATTAGCACCATAGCACTTCCGTGGGTAAGACAACTCATAACGCCAAGAACGATGCCAAAACAATGAAATAAAGGAACCACAATAAGCAATCTGTCCTCCATGGTAAAATTCATTCGATCTCCTATAAACTGGCCGTTATTGGCAATATTATAATGGGTAAGCATTACTCCCTTGGGAAAGCCGGTTGTACCGGAAGTATATTGCATGTTAACAGGATCATGAGTACTTAAGGAAGCAGAAATTTTTTCAACCTCTTCAGGGTCTATTTTTTCACCCAAGGAACAAAGATGGTGAAAGGCAATCATTCCTTTAGGCGAATGAATATCGTGGTCAATAAGAACAATTCGTTTTAAAAAAGGAAAATCAGAGTTTTCAATTTCATCTTCCCAAGAGTGATGGTTAATGCTGGGAAACAGCCCTTGAATGTGGTCAATATAGTTGTTGCTGCCTACACCCTTGGTCATTACCAACATTTTTGTATCACTTTGTTTTAATAAATATTCCAATTCAAATTGTTTATAATTGGTGTTTACCGTTACTAAAATAGCGCCGATTTTTGCACTGGCAAACAACAATAGCAACCATTGGGGAACATTGGTTGCCCATATGGCAATATGGTCGCCTTTACCAATGCCTAAAGCCAGTAAGCCTTGGGCAATTTTGGTAGTTTCAATATTCAGCTGTTTCCATGACCAGCTCATGTTAAATTCCGGGGCTACAATAGCATCTCTTGTTGGGATTTCTTTGGCATTACGCGCTAAAAGACCGGGCAAAGTATACTGATTTAATTCTTTTACTTGGTAGGGTATAGCCATTTGAAATCCTCCTTTAAAATAAAAAAAACCGTCTCTATAAAAGAGACGGAAAATTTCCGCGGTACCACTCTTGTTGAGAAAAAATCTCCACTTGGCTGACGATAACGAGTCAATCCGTTTGCGCCTACTACTAATAAATAAGGTTGGGGCAACCGCTCCCAGGAGAGATTCAACCTCTTCCAGCCTGCCTTACACCAAGCGGCAGTTCTCTAAATCAAGAAGGAAGGTTTACTAAGCCTGTTCATTGCGTTGGTTATCAAAAATTGTAGCGAAGAAAAGAGAGGTTGTCAATCTATTTGAATTGGTTGAACAATAAAAAAACAAAAAGGAAGAAGTTTTCGCAAAAATCAAAGGGGTTTTCCTTCTTTAATTAAGGTTAAAAGGGTGGGCTCAAAAGAAAAAGCTTCACATAATCGAGTAACTTCCCTTAGGGCCTCTTCTTTGCTACTTTGACTTAAAGGGGCTTTAACGGCTCTTAACAAAATATTTTTGGGGGTATGTTCTAATTCAATAAACTCTAGCAATTGAGTTTTGTAGCCGCAATAAGTTAACAAATTTCCTCTTATAGCGTCCGTCATAAGAGCGGCGGTACGTTCTTTTACAATGCCGTACCGAGTTAGAATACGAAAAGCATCACTTTCCATTTGCTGATTTAATTCATGCTGGCAACAGGGAACAGACAAAATGGCTTTTGCTTTGTTGATGATGCCAAAATATAAGGCAAAATCTGTAGCAGTGTTGCAGGCGTGAAGGGAAACAACCATGTCCACTTGTTCTTTGGTTTTATAATCTTTAATGTTTCCTTGTAAAAAAGACAAGTGTTGATAACCATATTTTTGAGAAGTTTTGTTACAGTTTTCAATAACTTCTTTTTTTAAATCAAGGCCCACCATAGTAACGGACCGTTTTTGAATTTGAGTAAAATAATAATATAAAACAAAAGTCAAATAGCTTTTTCCACAACCAAAATCAACAATGGAAATAGGTTTTTCTATGGGAAAAGCAGCCATGGTATCTTCCACCATCTCTAAAAACCGATTAATTTGTCTAAACTTATGCTCCATTCCTTTTATAATTGTTCCTTGGTTGGTCATTACTTTCATATCAACTAAGGGAGGAATGGGAATGCCTTGGGGAAGAAGAGAATTTTTTTCACGGTTATGATGGTTTTTTTCTGCTAATTTTTCTTTTACAGGCTGCCTGTGAGAGAGGAGTTTTCCTTTCTTAGTCATTTTAAGCTGAATTTCCTCTTTATTATTCCATAGATTCAATTGTGTAAAATTTTCGGGAAAAGACTTTTCTACCAAAGCTTTTACATCTTCTAAGGTTTTCAAATTTTCATGAAAAACTTGAGTATCTGTTAGTTTTTACACTTGATAAAAATGAGGATATTTTAGAATAACGATTTTTTGAAAGGGAAAAGATGCTATTTTTTTTTGGCTTAAAACAATTTTTATAGGGAAATGGTCCCAAAGAAAGGAAGGAAGATTATAAAGGGTAGTTGTCATCAATGCTGTCTCCTTGTATATCGGTTGTAGAATTGGAAGAGGAGGGACCTTTCTTTTTTATTGACCAGGCAGAGTGTATAACGGTAAAAACAGCCCCTGAAAAAGTTAAAAAATAAAAAGTAATAAAACGCCAAATGAGTACGGCAATGTAAATAATCCCAGTAGGGAAGATGTTTCTAAAGTAATAAAGAAACCCTCCTTCTTGGGCGCCGGCTGCACCGGGCAAAGGGGCATGGGAGGTGCTAATATATAAAAGGATACTTAAAACAGTAAGATCGATATAGGAAGTAGAGGAAAGGCCAAAGGCCTTATATACACAAATAACAATAGAGTTGGTTAAAAGTATTTGACAAAAGCATAAAAACAGTTGAACCAGCAGTTCTTTAGGTCTTTTACGAATGAGGGTAACACTGGCAGTAAAGCTGGATAGAATTCCTTCGCTTTTAGCAATCCATTTATCAGGGTCTTTCACTAATTTTATTTTATATAATAGTTTAATTAAAGAAACAATGAGCCAGCGAACCCAGTGGGTGTTAATGGCTAAAAGTAATACCATAACAACGCTGAAAGAGTGAATGACAATGCCTAAAATTAAAAACCAAATGCTATTGCCTGAAAATTGTAGGGCAATTAAATCTTTTTTTACAAATAAAAAAACAAGGGTAAGAACAATATAAATAAATTGATAACAAAAAAACTTTACTGCAAGGGCAGAGGAACTAATCCCTATAGGCACTTCTTTCTTTTTTAAAAAATATACTTGAAAAGGTTGACCACCTGAAGCACCTGGGGTGACATTGTCGTAATACTTTCCCATAATGGAAATGTAAAAAGAATATTTTAAAGAAACAGAGTAGTTTTGCTTTTTAAAAAAATAATATAAACAAAGGGAATCGAAAAAAACAGCAAACAAAAACACGCCTAACCCAAGGGCAAGCCAAATAGGAGAAGCTTTTTTTAAAGCTTCTCCCATATCTTCTATTTCAGTATTTCCTACAGCAATCCAAATAACAATGGCTAAAGTGAGAAATAAAAAAAGAAAATTTAACAAATTTCGCTTTGAGGTTTTGGTCATGATACTCGTTTTCCTATCCATTTACATCTTTATTTCCATTCAGCACAATAAAGTGCCTTGGTAAAGTATAGCATATGGGAAAAAATGTAGCAATTCAAGAAAAAACAAAGAAAAGAGAATCTGCTAAAAAAGAGGTATACTTTTAAAAAAAACTGTGTTATAATAGGCGCTGTAGCCCACACAGCTATACAATGTTCTTCCTCCTCCATCGCCTATTACCGATGTCGGATACTGGAAACAACTTTATGGCACTTGGGTAAAAAACTTTGGAGGTACTTTAACATGTACGAAGACAAAACCTTAACTTGCCGCGATTGTGGCGTGGAATTTCCTTTTACCGCTTCTGAACAAGAGTTCTTTGCAGAAAAAGGTTTCCAAAATGAACCAGGCCGTTGCCAATCTTGCCGTGCAAACCGCCGTCATTCACAAAACCAACGTCAAATGCACGATGTAATTTGTGATGGATGTGGCGTAACCACCCAAGTTCCTTTCCAACCACGTGGCGATCGTCCAGTTTATTGCCGTGATTGTTTCGATTCTAACCGTAACAGCCAATATTAATTTTTGAAATTAGTATAAAAAACAGCCGATACAAAATATCGGCTGTTTTTTATTTGAGTACTTCTTCAAGCTTATCCATGGCTTGTTCAATATACCAAGAAAGAGGTCCCTGTGCTGTACCTGCGATATGAATAGGACAACGTTGGGTTGGAATAAAAATTTTGCAGGCCTTACTTTGAGAAATTCCATGGACAATAGGAAGAGATATTTCTCCAAGCATGGCGTTTTCTTGCAAAAGGCCAATAGGACCTAAAATAACTTGGGCTTCTTTAGCTAAAAAGCAAATGGCATTTTCTCCTGTAGCTCCCTTATGGGCACCGCTTTTAAGCATAGCCCCTGTAGCGGCGGCGTTAGTTCCACTGCCAATTACTTCTTCTTGGGGAAAACGCTCAACAATGGCAAGAACTAAAGCTTTTCCAATACCCCCGCCTTGACCATCAACCACTAAAATCATTTGAAAGCCTCTTCTTCAAGGGCCTGCTTAGCTAATAAAAAGGCACCGGTAATACCGCTTTTTGTTCCAAGACCAGGAGGAACAATGGTGTTAATTAATCCCTCGTCAATAGCCGGGGCTTGAATATAACCATTTAACAGCGCTAAAGTTTTTTCTCTAATTTTAGGAAACAAGTGGAATTGTTGCATGACTCCTCCTCCTAGAATAATTTTTTCAGGAGAGAAGGTAACCAGTGCATTCATAGCCATTTGAGCTAAATAGGTTGCTTCCAAATCCCAGGCCTCGTGATCTGAGGGAAGGTTTTTGGCTTCGCCCCAACGGGCAACAATAGAGGGACCGGCAGCCAAACCCTCTAAACAGCCTTTATGGAAAGGGCAGACCCCTTGGGGAAGAGGATCTTTAGGAGAAGGGGTTAACAACATATGGCCAAATTCAGGATGAACCAAGCCGTGAACTAAATTGTTTTCAACCACTAATCCCCCCCCAACCCCTGTGCCTACAGTAATATATAAGCAACTACTTAAACCTTTTGCAGCCCCTAAAGTCACTTCTGCCAGAGCAGCGGCATTTACATCAGTATCAATTTTCATTGGAAGGGGAAAGGCTTCTTTAAAAGTAGTAAGTAAAGGAAAATGCTGCCACTTTAATTTAGGGGTGGAAGTAATATAGCCGTAGGTTTTTGATTGAGGCTTTAGGTCCAAGGGGCCAAAAGAGCCAATTCCCAGAGCCTCAATAGGAAAATCTTTAAAAAATCCGATCATTTCTTTCATTGTTGTTTCAGGGTCAAGGGTAGGAAAAGAACGAGTTTCCATTACTTCGCCTTGTTCGTTACCAATGGCACAAACCATTTTTGTACCCCCTGCTTCTAAACCGCCTAGTAACATGCTTTTATCTCCTCTCAAAACATTGCTTCTCTTATTGTACAAAAGGAAAAATGCTTTGTAAAGGCTAACAGAGAAAAGGTTTTTTAAGTTTTATATAGAAGTTAACAAAGTAATACTATTTTTAAGGATGATGTGTGTGGAATACCAAACCCGAGGAACCTGTGCTACAAGTATTAGTTTTGAAGTTGAGGAAGGTATCATTACCTCTTGTATTTTTCACAAAGGCTGCCCAGGAAACACTATGGGACTGGGACAGATGGTGATAGGAACCAAAGTAGAAGAAACCATTGAAAAACTCTCTGGCATTTTATGTAGAAACGGTACCTCTTGCCCCGATCAATTGGCTAAAGCTCTATCCTTATATGTACAAAAAAACAAAAGGAGTAACTATGAATAAAAGCGAAAGCATTTCCCGGTTTTCTCAAATGGATTTAAGCAATGAAGTGATAAAAGCTTTAGAAAAACAAGGGATTGAAACCCCTACCCAAATACAAAAGGAAACCATTCCCTTAATGATGGCCGGCAGAGATATTATGGCTATTGCGCCAACTGGTACTGGGAAAACCCTTGCCTTTGGTATTCCTATGCTTGAATATGTAAGCTTAAAGGATCAAAGAGTACAAGAGGTAGTTCTTTGCCCTACAAGGGAGCTAGCTTTGCAAATCACCGATGAAATGAAAAAATTGGCTTCCTTTATTCCTAAAGTAGGCATAGCTACTCTTTACGGTGGGCAACCAATTGTAAAACAGCTAAATCAATTAAAACGAAGGCCTCAAATTATTATTGCTACCCCCGGCAGGTTGCTAGATCATATGAATAGAGGAAACATTAGGCTGGACGGTGTACATACAATGGTGCTGGATGAAGCGGATGAAATGTTGAAAATGGGTTTTGTAAAGGATGTAAGCAAAATTATACAAGCAGCCCCTAATACGAAACAACTGGTCATGTTTTCTGCTACCACCAACCAAGATGTAATGACCATTGCTTGGCGTTTTCAGCATGACCCTGTGGAAATTGTTGTAGAAGCCACCAAAGAAAACAGGCCTTCTATTACCCAATATGTTATTACTGTTGATCAAAAGAAAAAGCACGATGCCCTTTTATATTTGTTAGATGCAGATGAGTATAAAAAAACCATGGTTTTTTGCAACACCAAAAGCATGACGGAACGGCTTAAAGATCAGCTGTTTAAAGCCGGTTACAGTGTACAAGCCCTTCATGGAGATATGCGGCAAAGCCAGCGAAATGTAACCATGCAAAATTTTAGGCGAGGGAAAGTGGATGTATTGGTAGCTACAGATGTAGCAGCTAGAGGAATTGATGTAGACGATGTGGAAATGGTCATTAATTACGATTTGCCACAGGAAAACGAATATTACCTCCATCGCATAGGAAGAACTGGTAGAGCCAAAAAACATGGGGTGGCTTTTTCTTTGATTACCTATTCTCAAAGCATTCGTATGGATGAAATATTAAAATATATTATTGCAGATCCTGTACCCCTTCATTTTAACAAGCTAGACATTCTTGTAAATGAAGAAAATGAACCCTTTTTTAAACAGGTATAAAAACCCGGAAGAGATTCTCTTCCGGGTTTTTTATTTTTCTAAGGCATCCAGCCGTGGTGTAGCAATAGCCGGGGCATGGGGCACAATAATATTTTCTTCTTTAAAGCGCAATAAAAGCCGCTTCCTGATCTCTCGTTCAACAGCATTATAGGCGGTTTCCTCACAAAGAGCAGAAATGCGTAAAATAATGCAGTCACTTTGTATGGCGTTTATCCCCATAATAGTAGGGGTTTCTAAAATATAATCCAGTTGCTTATCTGCCAAGACCAACTCTTGCTCTATAATATCAAGCATATAATTTAAGTCTTCCTCATAGCTTAAACGCATATCAATAATGGCTCTTTTAAAATCTCTGCTGGTGTTGATGACGGTGCGGATATCCCCATTGGGCACCACATATAAATTGCCGTTAAAATCTCGTATTTTAGTGGTGCGTAGGGTCACGGCCTCTACCACTCCATGCATATTGTTTACAGTAATTTTTTCTCCAACAGTTACATTTCCTTCAGACCATAAAAACACCCCTGAAATAATATCCTTTACCAAGGTTTGGGCACCAAAACCAATGGCTACCCCACTTACTCCTGCAATAGCCAAAATAGAGGAAATATTAATGCCTAACATACTAAGGATAATAGTAGCAATAATAAAATACATGAGATAGCTAAAAATATTGGTAGCTAAGGAGGCGAAGGTCTCTTTTTGACCTAAGGTACGTTTATCGTTTCTATTGGGGTTTCTGCTAGGGTTTACAATAAAATTTCGTAAAGCTTTTCTTCCCATACGAAGGAGGAAAAAACTTAAAATTAAGGCTAGAAAAACAATACCTATGCGAATAAGCCAAGGGGGAAGAAAAATGATTTTTTGAGTTCCTTCTACAGCGTCATCAATCAATTCCTTAATGGCATCTCCCGTAGAGGGGGAAGAAGTAGAAGCAGAAAGAAAAGAATAAAACATAAGGGAACCTCCTTTTAACAACATTAGGCTATGTCAACTCGGGTTAATTTTTTAATCCACTTATAACTGTTTACGTATACAAGGGCAACAAAGCACTTTAAAATTTGATCGGATTTTAAAATGACAAAAATGACCATAGGAGACCAATGAAAAACAAAAGCAGCAAGTAGAGCACTGGGTAGAACCAATCCCCACATAAAAATTAGGTCATTATAAAACACAAACTTGGTATTCCCCCCACTACGTACAATGCCTGTTAAACAGGCTACCTGGTAAGCCGTACCAATAGCAGTAATAGAAAGTACGGTAATAAACCCATTTGCCAGGGTTAAGGCCTGGGGGGTAAAATCGCTAAAATTTTGGTAAAAATGAATAATGGGGTTTTTAAAAAGAAGAATGAATGCGCTGGTAAGAAGGCCTAGCAAAACAAATAAAATTTGTAAAGTTTTGGTATACTCTTTGGTTTTAGCAACATCTCCCTGTCCAACAGTTTTACCAATAATAATCCCTGCGGCACTGGCACCTCCATAGGCAATAACGGTACAAACTTGAAACACTGCTGTTGCAATGGCATTGGCACTTACTACATTAGAGCCCATACGGCCTAAAATCATGGTTTGGACAGACATGGCAATGCCCCAGCTGGCACCTGACAATACCACTGGAGTGGAAATTTTCATAAAATCTTTATGAAGAATTTTATCAATGGTGAAAAAGTCTTTTACTTTCATTTTAAGATGAGGATCTTTTTTTAGCAGGTAGCCAAGTCCTACGAAAAACTCTACAATTCTGGCAATTAAGGTAGCAATGGCGGCTCCTTTAGCCCCCATAGGAGGAAAGCCCAGTAAACCAAAAATGAGCACAGCATTTAAGGTAACGTTTACTACCAAAGCAGCAATGGATAACCACATACCAAAACCTACGTTTTCTACACTTCTTTGGGTAGAAATAAAAATATTGGTTAAAAAGAAAAAAGGAAAAGTGAAAGATAAAATACGCAAATACTGTGCTCCTTGAAAAATAACAGAAGGATCTGTAGTGAAAACACCAATAATTTGGCTTGGAAAAAATAAACAACCTATAAAAAATACCAGCACGAAAGGAGCGCCGTAGCGAAGGGCAGAAGCCACTACCTTTTTAATAGGACCTGTTCGCTTGGTTCCCCAATATTGGGTAGCCAATACCAACAAACCATCGGCAATACCATTTACAATCATTTGCAGCAAAAATTGTACTTGGTTAGCTAAAGCGGCTCCTGACAGGCTGTTTTGGCTAAAGGCTCCAAGCATTAAAGTGTCTGCCAAGTTGACACTGTAGATTAAAATGTTTTGAAGTGCTACAAAAGCCAGCAACTTAATAAAACTGCGATAAAAAAAACGGTCTCTAGTAAATAAGGCCATCATATTCCTCCAACTTCAGCAAGTTATTTTTTCTTTTTTTCTAAAGCTTGTATTAAATCAAAAATCTTTTGAGTACCATTGGCCGCAGGGGCTGCTTTTAATTGGGCAATTAAAGCTTCTCTATGGAGGTAAAGTTGTTTAATGGCAGTAAGAAAGGTTTCTTTGGTTAAACCCTCTTGCCAAAGAACATGGGCTAAACCACGCTTATAATAATTTTCGGCATTTATCATTTGATCCCCTCTGCTGGTTTGAGCTTTGGGGTAGGGAATTAAGAGCATGGGTTTTTCCAGTGCTTGTAATTCTGTAATGGCATTACTGCCTGCCCTCGAAACGACTAAGTCTGCCATGGCAAACACATGGGGAAGCTCTTTAGAAATAAACTCTTTTTGTACATAGCCTTGGGTATTTTGAAGGCTTCTATCTAAATTTCCCTTTCCGCATAGGTGAAAAACATCATAGTCGATCAAAAGATCAGGGAGGGATTCTCTTAATACTTCATTGATTCGCTGGGCGCCGGAGCTTCCACCGGTAACTAAGAGCACCGGTTTTTTTCCTGAAAAACCGGCAAAAGCCAAACCTTCTTCTTTTATGCCAGTAAACAAGCTGGCTCGTAGAGGGGTGCCTGTCACAATGGCTTTTTCGCCAATGATTTGGGCACATTCAGGAAAAGTAGTGGCTATTTTTTTTGCAAAAGGCAAACTTAATTTGTTGGCTAACCCCGGGGTCATATCACTTTCGTGAAGTAATACAGGTACTCGGTTAACCCAAGCCCCCATGACTGCCGGTACCGATACAAAGCCTCCTTTGCTAAAGAGCAAAGTAGGTTTAATGGTAAAAATTTTCCAAGCACCTTGAAAAACCCCTGCAATAATACGAAAAATATCTGTAAAGTTTTGAAAACTTAAGTACCTACGAAGTTTGCCACTTTGTATTGGGTGAAACACAATACTTGAATTTTGAGAAATAAGCTCATACTCAATGCCTTTTTTACTACCCATGTAATGAACGGTGTAGCCTGCATCTTGTAATAGAGGAATTAAGGCAAAGTGGGGACTTACGTGGCCGGCAGTGCCGCCGCCAGTTAATAATATATTTTTTTTCACATAAAGCTCCTTTGATATAAAATAGCTAAAGACAGCCCTTAAATAGATAAAGAGTTTACCAAAAGGGCCTTTTCATCATACCATAATCAAAGGCTTTGTTGTTATCTGTTTTAGAAAAAGGTATACTATTTGCATTAAAAGACAAAAGGAGAAGGAAAATGGAAGGCTTTATTTTTGATTTAGATGGAACGTTAATTAATTCCTTAGAGGATATTGCAAATAGTATGAACCGAGCCCTTGAGGCCTATAAACTACCTATTCACCCAGTAGAAGCTTATAAATATTTTGTAGGCAATGGCGCTGAAAAACTTGCCCTTAGAGCTGTTGGAAAAAAAGAAGAGCTTTTTCAAGAAGTGTTTAAGCTTTATATGAAAGACTATAAGGAAAATAATTTGGTAAAAACGGCACCTTATGAGGGGGTGATGGAAACTCTTAAAACATTAAAAGAAAAAGGATTTTCATTAGGTGTTTTTTCGAATAAACCCCATCAAGACACTATAGCAATTGTAGAGCATTTTTTCCCCAATATTCCCTTTAAAGCAGTTCGTGGTCAAACAAAAGAGGTTCCGGTAAAACCCAATCCTAAAGGGGCGTGGTTAGTAGCGGAAGAAATGGAAATCAGCCCTGAAAAAATGATTTATGTGGGGGATTCCGGAGTAGATATGATTTGTGCGAATAGGGCAAAAATGTTTCCAGTAGGAGCTGCTTGGGGTTTTAGAACCCAAGAAGAATTGGAAGAAAACGGTGCAAAAAAAATTATTCATACTCCCTTAGAATTGCTTAGAATGATGGAGGAACAATGAAAGGAAAGGCCTTTACATTAATATACGGTACAGGGAATCAAAGTAAGGTTGCCCATATGAGAAAAATGATTGAGCCTCTACCTTTGGTGATTGAAGGGATTATTACTTATTTAAACCCTTTACCCACTGTTAAAGAAGTAGGGAAAAACCCTCTTGATAATGCTATTGAAAAAGCAACGACTTACTACAACCTACTAAAATGTCCTGTGTTTTCTTGCGATTCAGGACTATTTATACAAGGCCTTAAAGAAAACCTTCAACCAGGGGTACATGTAAGGCGAATAAACAGGGAAGTTTTAACCGATGAGGAAATGATTGCCTATTATAGCAACATAGCCAAAAAAATTGCCCGGTACCATAATGCTATTTGTTTAGTCATGGATCAGGAACATGTATATTCTTCCATGGAACCGAATTTATCGGGAGAACCTTTTATCATAAGTGCCATTGCTCATGAAAAAAGAAGAAAAGGTTACCCAATAGATAGCCTTTCTATTGATATGAGTAGCGGAAAATATTACTTTGACAGGCCTGCTTTTTTCCCTGGGGGAGCTGCCAAAGAATATCAATATTTTTTTATAGAAGCTTTTAAAAAAATGGGCTATACTATGGTTGAATAAGCTTTTTTTCTAAATAAATTCTTTTAACAAAAGTTCCTTTCTCTTGGGCTTTTTTCTCACGGCACTCTTCTAAAGCGCAAAGAGAGTAACCTTTGACTTTGGTAAGGGCATAAATCACTTCCAAAATATCTACCAGCTCTTCTAAAGTTTCATCTTTATTAAACTCTGTGACTTCTTCTTGTAGTTTGTTTTTTAAAGCCTGCCAATAATCCCTGTCCTTTAAAATTTTAGTGACAGGGATTTCTTTTTGTTCTTTTATGAGTTCGGGAATATTATCCCGAACCAATTTTTGATAAAAAATTTCTTTCATTTTCTTTTGCTCTTTTTCTTTTAATAGAAGAAGTATAAAGGAATAAAAGGGAAAAGGCAAAATATAAAAATTAGATGTTTATCTAATTTTTATATTGACAACTAATTATCCAAAAGGTATACTGATGCCATTATCAACAAGTGAGGAAAAAAATGAAACAATTACTAAAAAATAGGGATTACATGCTTTATTGGTTTTCTACTACTTTTTCTATGGCGGCTAGTAACTTGGTACAGTTCGTATTATCTTTATATGTATTAAACCTTACAGGTTCAGCAACATTGTTTGCCTCTATGCTGGCCATTACTTTTTTACCAAGGCTTTTCCTTAGCCCTATCGCAGGTGTAGTAGGGGACCGCTGGCCCATTAAACCAACCTTAATTGTTTTAGGCCTTATTTCAGGAGGGTTACTTCTTGGCTATGGTATTTTTGGCTTATTAGGAGGACAACTAAAACTTGTGGGTATTTATGCACTGGTGATTGCCCTTGAAGGGGTAGAAACCTTATACAGTGGGCCTTCTGCCCGTATGGTGCCTACCATTGTACCTAAAGAGCTATTGAAAGAAGCCAATGCTTTGTCTACTGTAGATGACGGAATTGTAGGGGTTTTAACTCCTGTATTAGGGGCACTTTTATACACCGCTTTAGGGGTAACGGGAAGTTGTTTAGTAGCAGGGGGATTTTTTATCCTTTCTGTAGGATTGAAATTGGGTATTAACCTTGAAAAAGATAAAACAGCCAAAAAAGAACGAGCTGAAAAACAAAAAACCACTCCTATTAAAGATTTTACCCAAGGGATAAAAGCCTTAAAAGAAAACAAAGTAATGCTGAGGTTTGCTTTAAGCGCCCTTATGTTAAACTTTTTTATTTCTCCTATTACCATTGTGTTAAATTATTTCCTTTTAGAGGTAATGGGGATTAGCGAAATACAATATAGCTTTGTAAACAGCATCATGGCGGCTTTTTCTGTATCTGTACCTTTATTGCTTCTTCCTTTTGTAAAAAAAATGAGTGTGTTTCGTTTAATTCCTAAAGGTTTTGCAGGCATTAGCCTTGGGGTTTTGGCTATGTTAGGGGGAATTGTTTCTTTTACCCTATTCCACTGGCAACAAGCTTTGGTTATAGGGCTGGTACTGCTGGGAATGGGAATTATGATTACCTTTGCCACGGTTCTTAATATTTTAACTTCTGCTGCCTTTCCCTATATTGTACAAGAGGAGTATTGGTCCAGAATTAGTAGTATTATTGGAATGTTGGCCACCATGGCCATTCCTTTAGGGCAGATGCTTTTTGGTACCATGGCAGATAAAATTTCTGTGGAAAGCCCTTTGATTTTATCTTTACTGGGTTGCCTTCTTTCTATCATGGTGGCCAGAAGTTTGGTAAAATCAATTCCCGAAGAAGTTCACCAATCCATTGAACAAGGGCAACAACAAAAAGAAAGTGCAGCTTAAAGGGAAGTTTAGTTTTAGTAGTCCTTATGGTATGATAAAATCATCAAAGATAAAAAAGAGGAAAAAATGGAGTTTTATTACGACAAAAAAGGATCAAATCTTTATCAGCAAATTTACTTTCCCCACTTGTATTGGGGAGAGGACTATTTACAGGAGCATGAAGGTTTTTCTGAAAAAGAGCAGATGAAAAAAACTTTAAAAGAAGAGCTTTATCAGGTGGAAGCATCTAACTTATGGCTAAAGGAAATGAGCCAAGCCTTAAAACCTTATGGAAAAGAAATAGAAAAGTATTACGGCAAGGCTTTTACTGAAATGGATTTACATAATGCTTTTAAAAAGGTAGGTAATTTTTTTGAAGAAGAAAGCCTTTTCACCTGGCTTGAAAAGTTGATGAAAGTAGAGGAAGATACTTTACGCTTTCACCTTTTGGAAAAAGCTTGGCGGCAGATGGAAGAAATAAGAGTAGAGGATGTTTCTGAAAAAACCAAAGAGTATATCTACCAAGTAGCTCAAGATATGACCAAATGGAGCGGGTTTTTAGAGGAAACCCAGTTGCCCAAAGAAGATTGCTGGCGGATATTGCAATTTTTAATAAATCCCTTAGAAAGTTTAAAGGGTTTTTACCGTCTTCACAAAAACCTTGTTCCTATTTTAGAAAAACAAGAAAAAATGATGAAGAAGGCAGAAAAAGCAGGCCTTTGGATGGTAGAAAACTTAAATCGAAACATTAATTTTTTAGATATTTCCTTTTCTTTAAAGGGAAAAGAAATATATAAGGAAGTTGCCCAAAACAATAAGGTGCGAGTGGTTTCGATGCTGGTTCCCAGTCAAGTCCTTATGTCTAATAACCCTCCTTTTATAGGGGTAGGTTATTTAATTAAAATAACCATGAAGCTATTAAACTTTGTTCGGAAAATGGATCATCGAAAACAGGCAGAGGTATTTAAAGTATTAGGAGATAGAACTCGCTATGAATTACTGGTTTTACTTACTCAAGGGGTAAACAGTACAAAAGAGCTGGCTAAGGCTTTAGCCATTACCAGTGCCAGTGTCACCTATCACTTGCAATATTTAATTGAAGCAGATTTAATTCATATCAATTGGCGTAAAATCCCTGTTGATCAACGAATAAACCAAGAAAAAGTTTTAGAAGTATTAGTACAACTTCAAAAAGATTTGTTGATACAATAAAAAAAGAGCCTAGGCTCTTTTTTACTTTTTCTTTTGTATCGGTTTTTCCCAAGGAAGGACCCTTTGGGAAGTACCGATGGCCAGTACATCTGTAGTGGTGCGAGGGCTGGTTCTACCACCGCTATAGGCGCCAATACGGGTAATTTGCTTTCCCATAAATACCATTACAGCAGTTTGCCCTCCATCCATATTTAGTGCTATTTCACAGCCGCCTTTTTTCATTAAAGTTGCCAAATACAATAAATTTTCACCGGTGGATACCTTAGGTAAACGCCCTTCCATAAGCACTGCATAGTAGTGCCCCGGCTTTATCATGCCCATAGCACAACGGGGCTGTAAACTTTGTCCGAAGCGAGATTCTGCAATGTCTTTAGGAATTTTTCCATTTTGAAGAAGAATGGGACCAAAGCAAATCACATCTAAAGCCCCTTTATCTACATACTCTTGAGCAGTGTATTGGTCAGAAAGGGATACTTCCATTTCTCCGCTAGGATATAGGGCTAAGGTATCCAAATTTGGGAAACTTTGCCTGGGAGAAGGAACGGTTTTATCATTGATAATGTTTCCATCCCTAATCACAATCCCCACCGGGGTTTTTCGAGCAACCCGATAGGTATAATAATCGCTATTCATGGCAAAAACTACTTGGTTATTGGCGGCAATTTGAGAAGCCTCTACATGTTTTCCTCTACCCCATTTTTCCGAGTTTTCTGGCACATGTTTAAAAACTTCACCCTTTGAAATGTCGCTATAAATGTTGGCCTCGTACCAAACCAAAGGTTTATTAGGGTCTACAACCCGTTGAATTTCAACATGAAGGGTAGGAGAAAGGTAAATCCAAAGGCCCTCTTCCTCATCTTCATGTATAAACTCTCCTTGAGGTAAAAAGCCTTGCTCATTGGTTTGGGGCAACGAAGGGAATTTTTCCGGACGGATAAGGGTCAATACTTCATTTTCTCCTTGAACCAAAGAAAAGGGAAGAAGAAAGAAAAGAATAAGAGGAAAAATGAAAAAAACTTTTTTTCGGAAAGAAACCATATAGTGGCCTCCTATAAATCAAATAAACCTATTAAGGAATTAAAACAAAGGGCTCCTCTAAACTTCCGTTACCCAATTGAATATCAATCTTTGCTAAATCAATCCACACTGCCGGCCGCCAACCGAGATTTTCTACGATACAGCGAATATAACCGATGTTTCCTTTGGACTTAGTACAGCGGGTACCGGATAATTGGGTGGTAGACTGGGTACGGGTCCAATAAGGACTGGAACCCTTAGAATAAACAAACAAGCCGTTTTCCCCGGCATATTCACTGCCGTAGCCTTGACGATCTTTGTCAGAGGTAAAACCATAATCCGGATTTTTTAAATCTTCACTGGACAGTAAAAATATTTTCCCCAGCTCTTCCTCAAGGTGGAGGATTCTTCGCTCTTTATCAATAAAAGCACTGTGTAAAAAATCATGGTTTAAAAAGTGATACAGGTCTGTTTTTTTCCATTCCCCATGAAAACCTTCATATTCTTTGGCATCAGAATGAATACTCCCGTTGCCTAAGATAAATTCGCTTAATAAAAGAGCTTTTCCTTCTTCTACTTGAAGAACCCGCCAAAGTAAAGGTGTTGCCGGGCTGTGAGGAGCTTGTGGATAGATACCAAAGGAAACGTATTGGTAAGCATTTTCATTATTTTTATAACTTTTTAAAGGACTGCTCTCACTAAAGGCAGTGAAGGAAAAAAGCAGTGCAACCAGCAGTAGAAAACTAAAAAACGATTTTCTGTTCATAAAAAAGCCTCCTTTGTAATAAAGCAAACAAATTCTTCCTCTAGCATAGCAAAGGTTCTTCTTTTGTAAAGGGTTAGGGCTTTATTTGTTTAAAAACCCTTAAAAGTGGGTATATAATAATAGAATAATTTAAAAAGTATAAAAATCATAAAAAGGTGATGATGCTAATGAAAAATAGATATGATGTAATTATTGTTGGTGCCGGAACAGCAGGACTGAGCGCTGGTTTATATGCAGGAAGAGCAAGATTAAGAACATTGATTTTAGATGGAGGCCAGCCGGGAGGGCAAATCCGTATTACTTCCGATATATTTAACTACCCGGGATTTGAAAAAATTACAGGGGAAGAATTGACCCAAAACATGGTAAATCAGGTAGAGGCGGTAGGGGTTAAAATTGTCAATGCCCAAGTAGAAAAACTGGTTACAGGAGAAAAAGGAATTCATCAGGTACATACAAACCAAGGGGTATATGAAGGTGTTTCCATTATTGTAGCCACAGGAGCTGTGCCTACCCCCATTGGTTTTCCCGGAGAAAAAGAATTTACCGGTAGGGGAATAAGCTATTGCGCTACTTGCGATGGTGCCTTATTTACGAACAAAGAAGTATTTGTTGTTGGCGGAGGCTTTGCAGCGGCAGAAGAGGCGGTATATTTAAGCCGTTTTGCTAAAAAAGTCTATGCAGTGATTCGTAGTGAGGAGTATCGCTGCACCGGTCTTCCCCTTGAAGAAGTACTAAGCAACCCTAAAATTGAACCTTTATTTAATACCCAAATAGTTTCTTTAGAAGGAAAAGCTATGGGAGAAACCCTTCGCCTTAAAAATACCGATACAGGGGAAGAATGGGAATATAAAGGCAATGGGGAACCTTTTGGGGTTTTCATTTTTGTTGGTTATACCCCTCAAAGCCAATGGCTAAAAGGAGTTGTAGAACTAGACGAAAAAGGTTATGTTTTAACTGATGACCACATGGAAACTTCGGTAAAGGGAGTTTATGCTGCAGGAGATATTCGTCCTAAAACCTTAAGGCAATTGGTAACGGCTGCTGCGGATGGGGCCATTGCTGCTACTCAGGCTCAAAGCTATGTACATGGAGCCAGAAAAAAATGGGAAATTGATGTGATGGAAGAAAATGAAAGTGCCCCGAAAAAGGAAGCGCCCTCTTCCAGTGAACAGGAAAAAGAAAAGGAAGGATTTTTACCCCGTGAAATAGCGGAACAAGTAGAAGAAGTTTTTAATAGCTTTCCTCAAGAAGTTGAAATTCTTGGGGTGTTTGACCAAAGCGATTTTTCTTCTGAGATGAAAAGTTTCTTGGAAGAAGTGGGGAGCTTAAGTGATAAAGTAATTTTTAAAGAAGTTTCTGCAGAAGAGGGAAAAAAAATCGGAATTGAAAAAGTTCCCGGTTTTACCTTTAAAGGAGATCCGAGCATTAAAAACCCTTTAACCTACTATATTTTGCCCGCAGGGCATGAATTTCAATCTTTCTTGTTTGCTCTGCAACAGTCTGTAGGGCTTACCCAAAATTATTCCCAAGAACTATTGGATAGGCTTAATCAAATGAACAAACCTACTAAGGTACAAGTTGGGGTTACCTTATCTTGTCCTATGTGCCCGCCGGTTGTACAAGGGATGCAGGCTTTAGCAGCAAAGGCTCCTTGGCTGGATTTGGAGATTATCGATGTACAGTATTACCCTGATTTTCAAAAGAAACATAATATTATGAGTGTGCCTGCTACCGTTATTAATGATGAACAAATTCATTTTGGAAAAACCGATATAAGTGGATTGATGAAATGGTTAAAGGAAGCCCAAAGTGCTTAATAAAAAAGAAATAAAAAAACAAAAACCGCAGAAGCTTCTGCGGTTTTTGCAAGTCTACACTTATATGCTATGGGAATTACCGATTAGCGGCAAAACAATCACTGCAATAAACAGGACGATCTTCCTTAGGCAAAAAGGGTACTTGGGTTTCGGCGCCACATTCAGCACAGATGGCATCGTGCATTTCTCTAGGAGCGTTTGCACGGTTAGCTTTACGGGCCATGCGGCAGTCTTTGCAGCGGGTAGGTTCGTTTTGGAAGCCTTTTTCAGCATAGAATTCTTGTTCACCGGCGGTGAAGGTGAATTCAGCGCCACAGTCTTTGCATCCTAATGTTTTGTCTTCGTACATGGTTAGGTAACCCCCTGAAAAATAATATATTGGCTGTTTGTACGGCTGACCTGATTTTTTCCCCCACACTCGCCGGCTGGATGGTATTGCTCTGCGCCATCGCGCCCTCACTCACGTCTCTCCAAAAATGGGCCGGTCTTACTTCTAGACTGCGCTATGCTCATTACTATTTTAGTAACTTACGTGGATCCTTTTGCCCGCAGCTGGCATGGACTTTCAACCACAGACCCGTAACTACAACCAAAATCATTATAGCCTTATGTTAATTAAAATACAAGAAAGTATTGAGGTTTCATTGTTTTTGGTCAAAAGAACCAAAAAGGAAGAGGCTTTCTCTATAATTTTTAAGTGAAAGTGACAAAAAATAGGGAAAATTCAAATAAAACTCTTCTTTTTTATGAAAAAAAGAGAATTAAAGAAGAGGATTTTGAAGAAAATTTGAAAATAAATTAGGAAAAACATCAAAAACACCTTGTAAAAGGTGATGAAAAATGGAGAAAGAGGATTTTTTTATTAAAATCTTTCTTTTGATGAACCCGAATATAAGGGCTCTCTTGGAGAAGGGAGATAATAAAAAAAGAGGAATGCCACTATAAGAGCACTCCTCTTTTTCTTCTATAGAATTTTGGGGTTTTTAACAGGGGTATTACCATAAAAATGGTTGCTTAACCGGCTTTACAGAAAAAATTATTTCAAAGAAGCCACAATGGCATCAGCCATGGCATCCAGCTTATCTACATATAAATGACCGGTATTGGATTTTACATCAATGCTTTCTCCAATAATTTCCATATCTTTCATGGCGGAAATTTTTTCTGTCATTAATCGCATGGCGGCACTGGCCCAAGAGTGATTGCCAATAATGGAAACTTTACGATTTTGGGCGTTCAAAGCGGAAATTTCGTGTAAAAAAGCGTCCATAGCAAAATGAATTCCCAAATTATAAGTGGGAGAGGCTAAAACCAAGTTGCTATACTTCCAAAGTTCCGATACACAGTAGGAAGGATTGGTTTTAGAAATATCGTACATATGAATATCCCTAACACCGCGGGCAGCTAAGCGTTCAGCTAAAGAATGCATAATGCTGGCAGTATGGCCATACATTGAGGCATATACCATAACAACTCCTTTAACTTCCGGCTGATAACGGCTCCACAAATCATATTTACCAATAAAGTACTCAAGGTTTTCCCGCCAGATAGGCCCATGTAAAGGACAAATAAGCTTAATTTTATCTAAGGGCAATTTTTTAAGGGCTGCTTGAACGGGAAGACCGTATTTCCCTACAATGTTGGAATAGTACCTTCTGGCTTCATCTAAATAATCCCGTTTAAAGTCTACTTCGTCAGCAAAAATATTTCCATCTAAAGCTCCAAAGGTGCCAAAGGCATCTGCGCTGAAGAGGGCACCTGTAGCCTCATCCAAAGCAAACATTACTTCCGGCCAGTGTACCATAGGGGCAAAATAAAACTTTAGGGTATGTTTACCCAAAGATAAAGCAGATTGTTCATCTACCTCAATAAAGGGGAGCTTAGGAAGAAGGGGGAAAAATTGTTCTAATAATTGATGGGCTTTTTTAGTACCAACCAACTGAATATTCGGGTGACGCTGAATAATTTCTGCAATACCTCCACCGTGGTCGGGTTCTAGGTGGGTTAACACCAAATAATCAATAGATCGGCCTTGGAGCAGATAATCTACATTGGTTAAAAATTGGCTTTGCACAGCAGGATCTACAGTGTCAATCAAAGCGATTTTTTCATCGAAGATCATGTAGGAATTATAAGAAACCCCATTAGGTAAAATAAACAAGTTTTCAAACTTATCAAGTCTTCGGTCGCTTGCCCCAACCCAATAGGTATCTTGCGTGATGTTGCGAACTGAATACATTTAGGAATCCTCCAATCAAAAATAATACTGGTACTTTCAGCCAAAAGGCAAAGGAAAGCGTTGTTATTATATCATGGCCTATCTTTAGGTTCAAGGAAAGTTCTGGAGGATTTTTGAACAAAATAGATTTGTAACATATTTTTAGAACCTATCCACAGGGGAACAGAAAAAAGTTTCATTATGCATAAGTGAATGTACATACAAATTTTGTATAAAAAAACAAAAGGAAACCCCACAAAACATAGAGGGAAAAAAGAAAAGTGAATAGACATACTGTATAATTGCAGGTCCGAAGAAGAAAGAGGAGGGGGAACGGAAAACCCGAACTATCCACAGTATCCACAGGGTTATCCACAGAAAAAGGAGTAAAAAAGGCTTAAAATGGCCATTTGTTATAAAAACGAACAGATTTTCCTGTGGAATAATAAGTTATCCACATGTGGAGAGGATTATTAAAAAGTATTATCAAATTCTAACATTATGAAAAAACCCTTGACAAGAATAAAAAGTGAAGAATAAAAAAATTCCTTTTAAAAAAGGAATTTAAAGGAATTTTTTATGATTAATCTACGGCATTTCGTGGATCCATACTTTTTCGTTTTGGGGCTTTGGGGTTAATGTATTCTACTTCTAAACGATCAAAGGGGAGATGATCTACAAAATCTTGGGGATAAAAGCGAGTTTGAAAAAAACTGTCCCACTCTCTTTGGTTTTTTTCAAGCCATAAAGGGGTAGATAAGTCTAATTCCTTTAAGCCATCTTGTAAGGGGGTTTGAGGATCTTCAAAAGTGGCGGGTACCGTTACCTGTTTAATGATCCGGCCATTTTTAATCCCTCGTATCCATAGGCTGCTGTTGTCCATTGTATTCTCCTTTTTAATTTTCTAAATCTAAGGCTTCAAATTCTTCTCGGGATATTAATACTTCTCTGGGTTTTGCACCTGCAGCTTGGCTAATAATTCCTCTGCGGGTCATTTCATCAATTAAACGACCGGAACGGGCATAGCCTATTCTAAGACGCCTTTGAAGCATAGAGATGGAGGTTTGCCCGTCAGTAATAGCCATTTCAATGGCTTCTTTTAACAGTGGATCTAAATCACTGGCATCAGTAGTAGTATCTACAGTTAAGGGGCCTGAACTTTCATCCTGCTCCAAATGTTCCAGCACGGTAGGGTCATACTCTACTTCGCTATGGGAACGGGCAAATTGGGTAATGCGGTTTACTTCTTCATCGGAAACAAAGCAGCCTTGTACTCTAATTGGCGTTCGAGCCCCAGAGGGGGAGTAGAGCATATCTCCTCTTCCCAATAATTTTTCAGCTCCAACAGCATCTAAAATGGTTCGAGAATCGATGTTGGAGGATACGGCAAAGGCAATACGAGAGGGGATGTTGGCTTTAATTAGCCCAGTAATCACATCTACAGAAGGGCGCTGGGTAGCCACAATTAAATGAATACCTGCGGCTCTGGCTAATTGAGCCAGACGGCAAATATATTCTTCCACATCTTTTTTAGCAGCCATCATCAAGTCGGCCAATTCATCAATAACTACCAATATAAAAGGTAACTTTTCTTCACTGGTATCTAAAGCGCTGTTATATCCTGTAATATTTCGAACCCCTTTTGCAGTAAACTTTTGGTAACGTTCCATCATTTCCCCTACTGCCCAATTTAAAGCCCCCGCTGCTTTGTGAGGATCGCTAACAACAGGCACAATCAAGTGGGGAATGCCGTTATATCCTTGTAACTCTACTACTTTAGGGTCAATTAAAATCATTCGTACTTCTTCTGGGGTAGAGCGATAAATAATGGAGTTAATAATGCTGTTAATGCAAACGGATTTACCGCTACCGGTGGCACCGGCAATGAGAATGTGAGGCATACGGGCTAAATCGCAAACAATGGGTTTACCGGCAATATCCTTGCCTAAAGACACAGCCAAAGGAGAGGTTTGTTGACCCATTTCTTTTGATTGGAGAACCTCCCTTAAAGTAACGGCTTGAATTTCTTTATTGGGTACTTCAATTCCCACCAAGGATTTTCCCGGAATAGGGGCTTCTATACGTACCCCGTTAGAGGCCATAGATAAAGCAATATTATCACTTATGCTGGTTATTCGTTTTACGTTGACCCCTGCCGCTAACTCTAGTTCAAAACGGGTAATGGCAGGCCCTCGGGTTATATGTTTAACGGTAGCATCAATACCAAAACTTTGGAGGGTTTCTTCCAGTATAGAGGCCCGACTTTGATCTTCTAAAGTAGTATCGATTAAAGCTTGGTTAGGCAGGTTGAGCATATCAAAAGAAGGATAGGCGTAGGCTCTTTGTTGTTTGGCTTTTTCAGGTGTTTTTTTTCTAATGCCTTCCGGCAACTCTACTTTGGGAGAGCCTAAGTCTTCACCACTCATAGAAGGTGTAGCTGTACTGGTGGGAAAATAGGATAAGGTGCCCACTTCTTTTTTGACAGGTAAAGGCTCTTCTATAGGCGTTTGAAGGGGAGGAGGTGTTTCTTGAGGAAGGGGGGGAACTGGTTTTTTTGAGGGAGAAAAAGAAGAAGACCCTTTTCCCTTTAAAAGAGGCTGTTCTTCTTGATAAAAGTCTACTTCCTCACGTGTTTTTTCAACCCGCCGTTTAAAGGAAGGAACAGAAAAATCGGGGGTAGTATCTTGCGACAGCGGTTCCGTTGGCAAAATAATTTCATCGTATAAATCCACTTCCTGCTGGGGAAAAGGACGCTTGTATTGGTGATGGATATCTCCATTTCTTGAGGAAGGGGCTGGTGAGGATATTGGGGAAGAAGAGGAAGAATTTCTCTTTAAAAATTGGGTAAGGGAAGATAAGGAAAATTTGTTTTTAGGATAGGGAGGCTGAAGGGAACCTTGCTCCTCTTGAGGGTGAGGACGGCGTTGCTGATTTTGCTGGGCAAGGGTTTGTTGTTGATGATATTGTTCCATAGCCATATAACGCTGAGCCTCTTCTTCCTGCCATTGGAGATTTTGAGATTCTTGAAAAGCGGCTTCCTCAGGAGACAAATTGGAAAAGTGTTTTCGATTTTTGATATTGTAAATAATGGCCTTTAAATCTAACTGTGCTAAGAAAAAACCGGTAACAATCATTAAAATGGGTAACAGTAACACGCTGCCGACACGACCTAAGAGTGAATACATGGGCCAAGCCACAAGCATTCCCAGCAGTCCCCCACCTTGGTGGGTTGCACTACAAAGGAAATAACTGCCCTTTAAATAATTGATAAAGCCTGTAGGGTTAATAACAAGGTTTCGAGCATTGTGTTTACCAATAAAAGCCATTAAAGGGTAGTTTTTGGCATCTATATTATCGGGATAGATGGTAATGACTAAAATAAAAGCTAATAAGAGCATGTATAATAAAAAAGAAAGACTAATGCTTCTAACCGGAGGTTTTCGTCTTGCAGAAAGGGCCAGTAAAGCACCTGCCCATATTAAAAACAAAGGTAAAATAAAAGCAAGGCTACCCCCAAGGCCATAGACAAGGTTTTGTACAAAAGAAAAAACCACACCATCCATAGGAGCGATAATAGATAAAAAAGCTAAAAGACCAAAACCGATAAATAGAATGCCTAAAAAGGCTCTAGCCATTAAAGCGTCAGAGGAGTAGGAGGGGGG